>NZ_MDAW01000023.1:0-2595 GCF_002875385.1 Vibrio sp. 10N.222.52.B12
CAGGTATCGGCTCAGACCAAAGTGACGCTGTTTATGTTGAAGGCGCGTTCACGACCACTCAAGGTTCAGACCGTGTGGTGAGCTACCAACTTGATTCAACGGCTGATCCTGTTTCGGGGCTAACCTCCCAAGGTGAGCCAGTTACTCTGGTAGAGACTGCGAATGCCGATGGCAGCTTCACTTACGTGGCTACCGCGGATGGCAATCCTGTCTTCACCATGAATGTGAATGCTGACGGTACATACAACTTCCGTCTAGAAGGCCCAGTTGATCACGCGTTAAACAGCGATGAGCTAGTACTGAACTTCCCAATCATTGCTACAGATTTTGATGGCGATACGACAACCGCGACCATTCCAGTTACGATTACTGATGACGTTCCAACCATCGACAACGTTGTCCCACTGACAGTAGACGAAGATGATCTCGCCTCAATAGGTTCAGACCAAAACGATGATGCGTTTATGTCGGGTTCTTTCAGCACAACTGAAGGCTCAGACAGCGTTGTTAAATACCAGCTTGATGCAACGGCAGATCCAGTAGCAGGATTAACCTCTCAAGGTGAGCCTGTCGTGCTTGCTGAAGCTGCTAACGGCGATGGCAGCTTTACTTACACTGCCACAGCAGATGGCAATGCCGTGTTTGAATTGGTGGTGAAGCCAGACGGCAGCTACACCTTTACTCTGCAGGGCCCACTAGACCATGCGGTGAACAGCGACAGCCTACAAATCGACTTCCCGATTATCGCAACAGATTTTGATGGCGATACCTCAACAGAAACATTGCCTGTCACCATCGTTGACGATAAACCAACCATCACTGACGTAGACACAATCCGTGTGGATGAAGATGACTTAGCGACGATTGGCTCTGACGGCTCAGAACCAATTTCAATCGATGGTAACTTTACTACAACGCAAGGCTCTGATGGGGTAGTGAGCTACCAATTAGATGCTGCTGCAACGCCAGTTAATGGTCTAACATCGCGAGGTGTGGCCGTGACGCTGACGGAAACTGCAAACGGTGATGGTAGCTTCACTTACCAAGCGACGGCAGGTACTGAAGCCGTATTTACACTGACCGTTAATACGGATGGCTCATACAACTTCACGCTTCAAGGGCCAATCGACCATGCGACAGACAGTGATGAGTTGACACTGAAGTTCCCAATCATCGCGACGGATTTTGATGGTGATACCACCACAGAAACGATCCCAGTCACCATCGTGGATGATAAGCCGACCATTACTGATGTCGATGCGATTACCGTTGATGAAGATGACTTAAGCACGATTGGCTCAGATCAGACTGACCCGATTTCAATCGATGGCAACTTCACTACCACACAAGGCTCTGACCGAGTGGTGAGCTATCAGCTTGACGCGTCTGCAACCCCGGTTGATGGCCTTACATCACAAGGCGTAGCAGTCACATTGACTGAAACCGCAAACGCTGATGGCAGCTTTACTTACGAGGCGACAGCGGGCTCTGAAGCGGTCTTTACGCTAACAGTGAACACTGATGGCTCTTATAACTTCACGCTTGAAGGGCCAATCGACCACGCAGTAGATAGCGATGAGTTAACGCTCAACTTCCCAATCATCGCGACCGACTTTGATGGCGATACCACAAACGCCACGATCCCTGTGACGATCGTGGACGATAAGCCAGTGATTACTGACGTCGACGCAATTACGGTTGATGAAGATGATCTAGCTTCAATTGGCTCAGACCAAAGCAATCCAATTTCTATTGATGGTAACTTCACCACCACACAAGGTTCAGACCGAGTGGTGAGCTACCAACTCGATGGCACATCAACACCAGTTGACGGTTTAACCTCGCAGGGTGTAGCGGTAACGCTAACAGAAACCGCAAATGGTGATGGTAGTTTCACTTATGAAGCGACAGCGGGTGGCAACCCTGTATTTACTTTGACAGTAAATACTGATGGATCATACAACTTCACGCTAGAAGGGCCAATTGATCATGCAGTTGATAGTGATGAGTTGACACTCAACTTCCCAATTATTGCAACCGACTTTGATGGCGACACCGTTACTGAAACTATTCCAGTCACGATTGTTGATGATGTACCGACCATCACAGCGGTGGATGCGTTGAGTGTCGATGAAGACGACCTTAGCGGCGTGGGTTCAGACCCAGGCGGCGATCTGTTCGTTGAAGGTGCGTTTACCACCACTCAAGGCTCTGACCGAGTGGTGAGCTATCAACTGGATTCAACCGCTGATCCTGTTGCGGGGCTAACGTCTCAGGGTGAGGCGATTACCTTGGTGGAAACCGCCAATGGTGACGGCAGCTTTACCTATGTTGCGACCGCTGACGGCAATCCAGTTTTCACGTTGAATGTAGCAACAGATGGTACGTACGACTTTACGCTGCAAGGCCCGATTGACCATGCCGCCAACAGCGATAGCCTGACGATTGATTTCCCAATTATTGCCACCGATTTTGATGGTGATACGACTTCGGCAACCATTCCAGTCACCATTACGGATGATGCACCAATCATCGATAATGTTGTGCCTCTGGCTGTAGACGAAGATGATTTATCAGGTATCGGCTCAGACCAAA
>NZ_MDAW01000024.1:0-1464 GCF_002875385.1 Vibrio sp. 10N.222.52.B12
CAAGCGGCGGCATAGCCGCCTGAGCGAGCTACGCTCGAAAGCAAAGAGACTTAACCTTCACAGTGTGCTGACAATTCTGCATTACCCTAGTGGTCATGCACTTGCGATCACTCAGACAACTTTTCTCTCGGAATGGCACCTGGGCCATCTACCTCAGTAAACACATCTCTGAAATCAGAGAGGTCGTTGTCGATAACGTCACCCGAATGATGGCTTGTGGCTCATCGAGCATGGGGTCACGGCTCTATAAGTGCAAAAATTCTGGCTGTACCTACACCAAAAACCTCAATCAAACCTGTAAGTCTCGTGCTTGCAGCAGTTGTGGCGTCAAATCCACCGAAAGGTGGATACGCCAACAACAGCATGTGCTGCCTGACTGCGAGTGGCAACACATCACCTTCACCATGCCGAATACTCTCTGGCCTATCTTTCGTCATAATCGCTGGCTGCTTAATCGATTATTCAAATGCGCAGCCGACATTTTAACGACTTGGGCGAAACGGCAAGGCTTAGAAATAGGTGTTTTTTGTGCGCTTCATACCTACGGCCGTAAGCTCAATTGGAATTGCCATGTTCACGCTTCTGCGACACGGGGAGGAATTTGCCGACGAACAGGACTGTGGAAGCCCATTTATTTCAAAGCCAAAGTGACCGAAGCATGTTGGCGAGCTGCGATCACGCAGCTCTTAAGCGCGCATTACTCAGAGCTTGATTTGAGTGCAGCCGATTGTCCGTTCATACGTCATGAAAAGGATTGGTTCGCCTTTCTACGTAGCCAATATCATCGTCGTTGGAAACTGCATTTTGGTAAGAAAACGGACCAACAGCATAAGACGGTCAATTACCTCGGTCGTTATTTGAAGCGACCTCCGATTTCAGGCTCTCGCTTGCACCACTACAGCAAAGGCGGTCAGCTGACGTTTGAATACCTTAACCATCGAACAGGGGAAAAGGAAATGCTGACTTTAGCCGCTGAGGATTTGATTTGTCGGCTCATCGAACACATTCCCGATAAGCACTTTAAGATGATCCGCTACTACGGTTTTCTGTCGAATCGTCGCCGCGGTAAAATGCTGCCAAAAGTCTACGATGCGTTAGAGATGGAAAGCAAGGACGCGCCAGCGCTGCCTTGCTATGCCAGCATGCTAAAGAAATACGCTAAGGTTGATCCGTACGAATGCCTATTCTGCAGAGACAGGTTAGAGTTTGTCAGTTTTAGAGCGGGAGAAAGCCGCGAAGAATTGATAAGACAGACAGTTCTGGAAGGGCAATTGAGGTCAGCTTAGTTCCTTCCTGTGGATAAGTTTATCTGCAATTTGAGTAAACTTGACCATGACAACATTTCAGCAACACCACCCATACCACTCAGACATATCACGACCACAAACCAATCACAACTGATTGAATTACCTTCGATTTAGCTTGCTCTTTCAAAGGTAAGGAAACTTTGACTTTCCTTACCTT
>NZ_MDAW01000025.1:0-22940 GCF_002875385.1 Vibrio sp. 10N.222.52.B12
ATGCAGCAATCGGATTTAGTTTGGAGTAACAACCCCCTCTAACTCCCCCTTGAAAATGGGGAGGACCGGACTGAGATCGCTATTCGTTCGCTAACTTATTCAAATGCAGCTACCGGATTTAGTTTGGAGTAACAACCCTCTCTAACTCCCCCTTGAAAATGGGGAGGACTGGATCGCTCTAACAGATGCAATCAAAGCAAACATTATATGAATTCTCGATTATCGCTTCACACTAAGCGCACTCCGCTCTAGTCCCCTCCCCTTTTTAAGGGGAGGGTTAGGGAGGGGTTGAGAACGCAAAGGAAGCACAAGTGCAACAACGAACGTTTAACTTGAAGTATCAAAAGAAAATCAGAAGCCAGCTACGCTCGAATATGCCAAAACCTGAAGAAGTACTTTGGCAAAAAATTAGACGAAAACAACTCGGTGTAAAGTTTCGTAGGCAACACGGTATTGGTCGCTACATCGTTGACTTCTATTGTGCTGAATTGAGTCTCGTAATAGAAATTGATGGCGATAGCCATTTCTCTACCGAGGGAAAAGAGAAAGATACAAAGAGGGATGCATTCATAGAAGCGTTGGGGATTAAGGTTCTGCGATTTACCAACGAAGAAGTGATGAAGCAAACCGAGTCTGTTTTGGAAAGGATTATTCAATTTAGTTCGGAGTAATAACCCCTCTAGCTCCCCCTTAAAAATGGGGAGGACTGGACTGAGCTCGCTACTCGTTTGTTAACTTATTCAAATGCAGCAACCGGATTTAGTTTGAAGTAATAACCCCCCTCTAACTCCCCCTTGAAAATGGGGAGGACCTGACTGAGATCGCTATTCGTTCACTAACTTATTCAAATGCAGCGACCGGATTTAGTTCGGAGCAGCAACCCCCTCTAACTCCCCCTTAAAAATAGGGAGGACCGGAAAGAGATCGATTCAACTAATGCAATCGCTACAGACATTATATTAACTGTCGATTGGCGCTCCATACTCAGCGCACTCAGGTCTAGTCCCCTCCCCTTTTTAAGGGGAGGGTTAGGGAGGGGTTCTGTTACAAACTCAAAATCACGCCAGCGATTGATGCACTCATCAGGTTTGCCATTACGCCTGCTGCGATTGCGCGGAAGCCGTATTTCGAGATGAATGAACGCTTCTCTGGTACGAGTGAGCCTAGGCCGCCAATTAGCATTGCCATGGTTGAGATGTTCGCGAAACCACACAGTGCGAAGGTTACGATAGCTTGTGAGTGTGCGCTTAACTGAGACTTCACTTCCATCAGTTGGATGAAAGCTACGAACTCGTTTACCACAATCTTGTTACCGATCAGAGAACCAGCCACGATAGCTTCGTTCCAAGGGATACCCAGCAACCATGCGATTGGTGCGAATAGGTAACCAAGTACTAGCTCGAAGCTCAGTTCCATGCCAAACAGACCGCCAAACCAGCCTAGAATGCCGTTTAGCATCGCGATAACACTCACAAACGCCAATAGGGTTGCACCTACCGCTACTGCGATACGTAGACCAGACATTGCGCCGTCTGCCATTGCTTCAACCACGTTGGTTGCTCGTGGAATTTCTACTTGGTCTAGGTCGATATCTGGAGTTGTGGTGTCTGTCTCTGGCATCATGATTTTGGCCATCAGAAGACCCGCAGGCGCAGACATGAATGCCGCTGCGATTAGGAAGTTCAGATCCACACCCAGTGATGCGTAACCTACTAGTGTGCCACCAGCAACCGATGCCAAACCACCAGTCATTACTGCGAAGAACTGAGAGTCTGTCATGTGCTTAAGATATGGCTTAACGACTAGTGGTGCTTCAATCATGCCCACAAAGATGTTCGCTGTAGCAGACAGTGATTCTGCTCGGCCAGTGCCTAACAAGCGCTGTAGACCACCACCGATTAGGTTGATCACTTTAGGCATCAGACCGATGTGGTACAAACCTGAAATCAGTGCTGAAAAGAAGATAATAATGCCAAGTACGTTGATCGCGAAGGTAAAGCCACCTGTTGCTAGGTTGCCAAATAGGAACGCGATGCCCTCTTGACCGTAGTTGATCAGATTAGAAACCGCGCCAGTTACTGCGTTAAGCGCTTCTTTACCCGCTGGTACATACAATACCAAAAGCGCGAAGATAACTTGCAGAGCAAAAGCCAAAGACACCGTTCGTAGACGAATGTTCTTACGGTTAGTCGAAAGCAGCCATGCTACGAATAGGATGGCTACGATACCAAGAATTGAGTTCATAAAATGAATCCGACAAAGGGGGAACAGGAAAGGCGTCGGATTGTATAGAGCATAATAAATGCTGCAAGTTGGAGATGTTAACAGGCTGAATAAGTCAGCTGGTTGCAATTTAACCAGCCAAATAACCCATTGAATTAAATGAAGATAAACGTTTGCCTAAAATCATTATTTCCAAATGGAAAAGATGTTTCTGAATTTGGAAAAATTTTGTGATTCAAATCACCTTATGTACTCGCTACTTAGGAATCGAGATATAAGGAGCTAATCGCTGATCCCAATGGCAAGGCGATCCGATCTTCTGTTTGATGAAGTCGATCACTGCAGAGATCTTTTTCGGCATATGCTGACGACTTGGGTACACCGCATAAAACGGCATAGATTGGCTGGCTCTCCAATCTGGTAGAAGCTGAATCAGTTTACCTGAGCGGAATTCATCCCCTAGCAAGTAAGTGGCTAAGTAAGCAATCCCCCAGCCTGCGATCGCAGCATCACGTACCGCTTCTGCCAAATCGACTGAGTAGTTGCCAGAGACTTTCACGTTGAGTTCTTGCTCGCGATTGGTGAACGCCCAACTGGTGTAGTCACGCTCCCAACTGCGGTAGATAAGACAGTTGTGTTGCGACAAGTCATTCGGTTCGGTTGGTGTATCGTACTTGAGTAAGTAATCCGGCGATGCCGCAACCACGAATTGGCAATCTGCTAAGCGCTGAGCAATGTAACCTTCTGGCAAATGTTCATTATTGGTGATCCACAGATCCAAGCCTTCTTCGAGCATATCGACTTTGTAATCGAACAAATGCACTTCAACTTGCAGTTGTGGGTACTGCTCGCGAAGTTCTTGGATCGCAGGAATGATGTGGAGTGTGCCAAAAGATTGCGACAAACCGAGACGAACCAAACCGGCGACTTCATCGCGTTGGCTTTCCATCTCTAACGTGGCACTGCTAACGGCTTGTACCACTTGCTCACAGTGGTGGTAGAAGGTTTGCCCCGCTTCGGTTGGCGTGAAGCTGCGCGTGGTACGTTGCACAAGCTTGATGCCTAATGAAGCTTCTAATTGGCTAAGCTGTTTACTGACGTGAGAAACAGACACACCAAGGCTCTTTGCCGCAGCGGTAAAATTCTTATGTTTGATCAACGCCGAGAAGATCACCATTTGTGCAGCACGTTCAGATAACACGCAAACCTCGTTTAAAATAGAGAAAACAAAGGGCTCCGAAGAGCCCCTTTTTGTTCGTTTATACATTCAACTTAGAATGTGATGCGGTCAGCTAAGTGACTTACCGCCAGTGCGAAGTAGTAAGAGCGGTTCCACTTCATCAACACATTGTAGTTGTTGTACACCAAGTAAGTACGGCCGTTCTCATCGTCTGGCATGATCAGCCAAGCCTTGATGTCTTCGTCCAGCTTAGGAAGTGGGCTGCCATCGTATTTGGTGATGCCAAGCTTGCTCCACTCTTGAAGGTACTTACCTTTTTCTGCTTCGCGACCTTGCAGGTTGTGGTCAATGCCGTGTGGCACTTTAACCTGACGCCCCCAAGTGAACTTATCATCCCAACCAGATTTGCTTAGGTAGTTCGCAGTAGAAGCAAACACGTCTGCTTCTGATTGCCAGATGTCCTTCTTACCGTCACCGTTACCATCCGCGGCAAAGCGCAGGAATGAGCTTGGCATAAACTGACATTGACCCATCGCGCCAGCCCAAGAACCTTTGAAGTTCTCTAGCTCGATATGACCTTCATCTAGGATTTGTAGCGCCGCCATGGTTTCTTTACGGAAGAACTCTTCACGACGACCTTCAAATGCCATGGTCGACAACGCGTCGATCACGCGGAAGTTACCGGTGAACTTACCGAAGTTACTTTCCACGCCCCAAAGTGCAACGATAAAGCGCGGCTGTACACCAAACTCATCGCCAATGCGTTTTAGTTCAGCGTAGTGTTCTTTATACAGTTGCTTCGCTTGCTTGACCTTCCACTCAGGAACCGCACGCGGAATGTATTCGTCTAACGTCAGTTTCTTCTCTGGCTGGTTACGGTCTGCTTTTACTGCTCGTGGTTTGTATTCCACATCAGAAAAAGCGGCACTGATCACCTGCTCAGAAATACCTTTGTCACGCGCTTCTGCACGCAATTTATTTAGGTATTCATCAAAGCCGTCGCTGCTTGCAAAGGCTGAAGTACACATACCAACGCTGAGCATGGCTGCCAGTAATTTTTTCATATCGCCCTCCTTTATGAGCGAGGCAGAATTCCCAGATGAAAAGTTGCGAGTTTATTCGCCTTTCTGCTGGGCTTTTTGTTCTTTGTATTTATCGAGTAGGTTTTCCGGCGGAGGCGGAACCTGTAGGAAGAAACCGTCATTAATTAATGAAGCTTTCACTTTCTCGACATCAACTTGTGCCAAAGTACGGCCATCAAGTTTGATTGTCATCACCGGCATAGGCTTACCGAACATTTGCATAAGCATGTCAGGAACCTGTGAGAAATCATCCTTTTTCGGAATATAGAGATAAGTGCCTTCTTTTTTAGAACTTTTATAAATAGAACAAAGCATGACGAGCCTTTTGTGCTGATTTACCCGCTTTGAGTGCGGATTTTGTTGAAAACGTAAAATTCTCGCAAACTTGATTGCAAATTTGAGATTAATTCACTTATTTGCTCGCTTGAGAACTTGCTGCGCTAAAGGATGAAATATAACATGACAGACCTAGTTTAAGGCAACGCTCTTTCAATAAAGGCAAGAAGTCCACGATGACCCATTCACCTGACCTTAAAGGTAGCAGTTTTACATTGTCAGTTTTACACCTTTCTGACAATGAGATCGCTACGACTGTCGAATTTTTGCAAGAAAAGGTTTCTCAAGCGCCTTCTTTCTTCGCATCCGCACCTCTGGTTATCAATATAGCAAAAGTAGAAGGTGATATTGATTTCCTCGCACTTAAACAAGGCATCGCTGACGCAGGGTTTATTCCGGTTGGTGTGACTGGCTGTAAAGATAAACGCGTTCAAAACCTTGCTTCAGAAGCGGGCTTCGCCATCATGTCTGCGAGCAAATCTCCAACTCAAGCACCAGCCAAAATGGCTCCAACGAAGATCGTGCGTACGCCTGTTCGTTCTGGTCAGCAAATCTATGCGAAAGACGGTGACTTAGTTGTACTAGCACACGTAAGCGCTGGTGCAGAAGTGATTGCTGATGGCTCTATTCACATTCATGGCACCCTACGCGGACGTGCTATTGCTGGGGCGAGTGGCCAACAAGAAGCACGAATTATTTGTCACGATTTACAAGCTGAACTGGTTTCCATTGCAGGAGATTACTGGTTGAGCGATCAAATTGAGAGTGAGTATTGGCAAAAGAAAGTAATGATCAGTAAAGCCGAAGAATCATTACATCTAGAAACACTCACGATTTAGTCTAAAAAGGAAATAAAATGGCACGCATTATTGTAGTAACGTCTGGCAAAGGTGGCGTTGGTAAAACCACTTCAAGCGCAGCCATCGCCTCGGGTCTGGCTCTAAAGGGTAAAAAGACTGCGGTGATCGATTTTGATATCGGCTTGCGTAACCTCGATCTTATCATGGGCTGTGAACGCCGCGTGGTGTATGACTTTGTTAACGTCATCAACGGCGAAGCAACGCTTAACCAAGCGATGATCAAAGACAAGCGCACAGATAACCTATTCATTCTTCCAGCTTCTCAAACACGAGATAAAGACGCGCTAACGAAAGATGGCGTACAACGTGTGTTCACTGAGTTGGATGAGATGGGCTTCGACTTCATCATCTGTGACTCGCCAGCAGGTATCGAGCAAGGTGCTCTGATGGCGCTGTACTACGCAGATGAAGCGATCGTAACGACGAACCCGGAAGTATCTTCGGTACGTGACTCCGACCGTATCCTAGGTATTTTGGATTCGAAGTCGCTACGCGCAGAGCAAGGTCTTGAGCCAGTTAAGCAGCACCTACTGTTAACACGTTACAACCCTTCTCGCGTAACACAGGGTGAGATGCTAAGCGTTGAAGACGTGGAAGAGATCCTACACATTTCTCTATTGGGTGTGATTCCAGAGAGCCAAGCGGTACTGAATGCATCAAACAAAGGTGTACCTGTGATCTTTGACGAGAACACCGACGCAGGTATGGCTTACTCTGATACGGTAGACCGCCTACTGGGCAATCAGGTTGAATTTCGTTTCCTTACTGAGGAGAAGAAAGGACTCTTTAAACGACTATTCGGAGGCTAGACATGTCACTACTAGAATTTTTCCGCCCACAAAAGAAAACTTCTGCGAATCTAGCCAAAGAGCGTTTGCAGATCATCGTTGCTGAGCGTCGTAGCCAGAACGATCCTGCGCCTTCTTACTTGCCTCAATTGAAAGAGGACATCTTGAAGGTGATCAGCAAATACGTTGCGATTGATCCAAACATGGTGGATTTGACGTTTGAACACAAGGACGATGATATTTCGGTTCTTGAGCTAAACGTGAAGTTGCCAGAAGACGAGAAGTAATTACTTTTCGACTTTGCTTGAGAGTCTTCCTCTTCGTCATTCTGGACAGCGAGGTACGAGCGTGATTCAGAATCTATTACCAGAGTACTCGGCTTGGTGAAAGAAGGTTTTGGCTTCAAAGCGGACTGTCAGTAGATTCCTAGTCTCACCTAGGTTCGCTGGAATGACCCAGTGGATTAGCCCTGCTAAAATGGGGACTCCAAGTAAAATACAAATGCGTGTTACAAAAAAGGTTGGCGATAGTGCCAACCTTTTTTTATTTGGTACTTACTTCAGTACCTTATTCATCTTCTCGCCGAGCAATTCAAGACGCCAGCCTTGCATCACATCCGGTAGACGCGCTGGGTCGCGGTCTTTCTTCCATACCCAACTGATGATTTGGTTGATCTGCTTTTTAGACGCCAAGAACTCGGTCGCCAAGCCTGATTTTTGCGATGCTACCTTCACCACATCCTTCATGTTCTTGAAGATTTGCTTGTAGCCTGGGTAATCCATCAAACGTTCGATTTTCGCTGGGTAATCATCGGCAGGTGTTTGCTTTGCACTTTTCACAATGGCCGCAATTCGTGCGCCGTGGCGGTTAATCGCACGAATGTCGATGCCTTCCGCTTCCATCTTCTTAAAGTTTGTCAGCCCAAGGCGAGCCACCGTCAGCAAGTCGCCTTCTTTGAAAATGAAGTTCAATGCAAGGTCGCGCTTGATCGCTTCGCGGTAACGCCAAGTCGCTAAAGGCTTAAGAATCGCAAGTTCAGCCGGTCTTAGTTGCCATGCACCTTTGATGTCTAGGTAAACGGTTTCTTCGTTTAAGTTACGAATACGCTTTGATACAAGCAGATCACTCTCTTGCTGAACCGCTTCCCACCAGCCTGCTTCGTTCACTTTATCTAATAGCTTATCGTAAAGAGGCATTAGGTAGTGCACGTCCGCTGCAGCGTAATCAAGCTGCTTTTGAGTCAGTGGACGTGCCATCCAGTCAGTGCGAGACTCGCTCTTGTCTAGCTCGACACCTAGGTATTCTTCCACCAGCGTAGCAAAGCCCGTCGACAGGCCGTGACCTAGGAAAGCCGCCATCAACTGCGTATCCACCATTGGGAATGGTGTGCAGCCAAAAGCATTTTGGAAGACTTCTAAATCTTCACCACACGCGTGCAGTACTTTTAGTACTGAGGTGTCTTTTAACAACTCGACGAACGATGTCATGTCGGTCAGTTCGGTCGGATCGATAAGGGAAAGTTGTTTGCCATCGAAAAGCTGAATCAAACCTAGTTGCGGATAGTAAGTTCTGATTCGCACGAATTCGGTATCCAGCATAACTACGTCGGCTTCTCTTGCCAGAGCGCAGACTTCTTCTAGGTCTTTGTTTTTCGTAATGATCTGATAGTTCACATGCTTCTCGCTATAAAAAAATGCCAGCAAAACGCTGGCATTCTAACACTATTTGGCAATAAATGATTGTTGCACAAAGAAATCCGCTTATGCGCTCTTCTTCGCGAGCTCTGCGTCGTTCTCTTCGCGCAATACGCGACGAAGGATCTTACCTACGTTGGTCTTAGGTAGATCTTCACGGAACTCAACCAACTTCGGTACTTTGTAGCCCGTTAGGTGTTGGCGACAGTGTGCAATCACTTCGTCTTTGGTCAGGCTTGGATCGCGTTTTACAACGTAGATCTTCACCAACTCGCCAGACACTTCGTGAGGCTGACCGATAGCCGCGACTTCCAGTACTTTGCCGTGCAGTGCAACTACGTCTTCAATTTCATTCGGATAAACGTTGAAGCCTGATACAAGAATCATGTCTTTCTTACGATCAACAATGTGCAAGAAGCCTTCATCATCAAACTTAACGATGTCACCCGTCGATAGCCAACCGTCTTCGTTGATCACTTCTTTGGTCGCTTCTGGGCGCTGCCAGTAACCTTGCATCACTTGAGGACCGCGAACTTGAAGCTCACCTGTCTCTGTGTTTGCAAGTGCATTACCTTCTTCATCAACAATACGTACTTCAGTTGATGGTACAGGCAGACCAATAGAACCGTTGTATTCCACTAGGTCGTGCGGATAAGCCGCCACCAACGGAGAACATTCTGTTAGACCGTAACCTTCTAGTAGGTAACAGCCGGTGGTCTTTTGCCATTTTTCAGCCACGGCACGTTGTACTGCCATACCACCACCTACAGCTAGGCGAAGGTTGCTGAAATCTAGCTCATGGAAATCTTCGTTGTTCACTAGCGCGTTAAACAGGGTGTTAACACCAGTAATTGCAGTGAACTGGTATTTTTGCAGCTCTCTCACAAAGCCCGGAATATCACGCGGGTTAGTGATAAGCAAGTTGTTGCCACCCATTTCAACGAACAGCAGACAGTTCACCGTCAGTGCGAATACGTGGTAAAGCGGCAGTGCCGTAACAACAAGCTCGCGACCTGGAGACAGTACTGGACCGTATGCACCTTTCGCCTGCATAACGTTAGCAATCATGTTGCGGTGCGTCAGGATTGCGCCTTTCGCTACGCCCGTTGTACCACCGGTATACTGCAGGAATGCGATATCATCACCAGACATGAATGGCTTCACGTACTGAAGGCGACGACCTCTGTGCAGTGCTTTACGCATTGAGATTGCGCCAGGTAAGTCGTATTTAGGCACCATGCCCTTCACGTATTTAACGACGAAGTCGACAAGCGTACCTTTCGCGCGTGGTAGCATTTGGCCAAGACTGGTCAAGACTACGTGTTTCACTGGTGTATTTTCTACAACCTGCTCAAGTGTGTTCGCGAAGTTAGAAACGATAACGATCGCCGTTGCACCAGCATCGTTTAGCTGATGTTCAAGCTCACGTGGAGTATAAAGTGGGTTCACGTTCACAGCGATACAGCCAGCACGCAAAACACCAAATAGCGCGACAGGGTATTGCAGCAGGTTTGGCATCATAAGCGCGACACGGTCGCCCTTCTTCAGCTTAAGTTCGTTTTGTAGGTATGCGGCGAATGCGCGGCTACGCTCTTCCAATTTGCGGAAGGTCATGACCGAGCCCATGTTCATGAATGCCGGTTGGTCTGCGTACTTTTGAACAGACTGTTCGAACATTTCTACCAAAGACTCATATTGCTCTGGATTAATGGTTTCAGGTACGTCACTTGGATAACGTGAAAGCCATGGTTTATCCACGATGTTACTCCTCGTTTATAACTGGCTAAAAAATAGCGTCCTTTTTATTTTGAACACTATTACAGCACAGCAAACGTGCTTGAGCACGTAACTCTCAAACACTTGTTTAAATTTTGTTAACTACACCAAGAATTCGCTTTGCGACCTCGAGTGTTTGCTCTAAATGGCAATGGTGCCCACCCGCGACAGAAACCACATTCGGTGGATTTTCGCCCCAATCGACTTGGTTAGACTGTAAATGCTGAAATCCTTTGTCACCCAATATGATAAGGTGCGGACAGCGTATTTGGCTGGTGATCGAGTTCGCGTGGTCCTGTGTCATACGATAAAGAGAATCGCACTTTAATTTGGCATCGTGTCGCCAAAACCACTGGTTCTCGCGACATTCAGTTCCGCGCTCTACGATTGGCATCAACTGCTCGGCGGTCAGGTGATTCGCGTGTATGCGTAGCTTTAACGCCAGATCGAAAGAAGCGATAGCTCGCTCCGGTTTATTGCGTTGACGTTGTCGGCCAAGGACACCATCTCGCAGTCGTTTAACACTATTGGAAGGTTGTTCAGCGAGTGGACCCGCTCCTTCAATTTGCACTAACGCTTCGACCTGTTCAGGAAAGGCAGCACTATAGCAACTTGCGATTAAGGCGCCTAGTGAATGCCCTACTAACATCAGTCTGTTTGGTGATAATTCATCCAATAGTTGGTGTAAATCAGCAATGTAGTCGTGGAAGGGGTAGTAATTGTCCGAGGATTTATGACTGGATAAGCCATGACCAAATAGGTCAATCGCCAATAAATGAAGGTCAGGGTTTCGCTGATGGATGGCATTCATCAAACTTTTGAAGCTGCCCGCGTTATCCATCCACCCATGAAGAAAAACGACTGAACAAGCAGTCGTTTTTTCGTTTCCGATCTCTAAGGCAGCCATGCTCCCATTTGGGAGTTCGAAACGGCGCTCATTCATCACAGATTATTTAACCTTCTTGATCACCTTGCCATCTTGCGGGAAGTCATTTCGCCACATGCGGCAGTTAATAGAGTAACAAGGGTAGTAATAGGTTGGTGTGTCGTACATACGCACGCGCTCTTCAATCTTCCATAAGCGGTAGCCATCGCCTTTGATGACTGGGAAGATGTATTGGTGCTCACCAATTTTGCCTTCTTCTTCGCCCGAACCTTTACCAACAACGGTAATGATTCGACCTTTACTAAAAGAAACTGGCTCTAAGTAACCATCAAAATACACCGCAAAGCGACCCGTTGGTTCTTGGTCGATATCTGGCTTGCCAGATTTGCTGATTGGAAGGTTTACGATCTCAAGACGCGTTTGGTCTTTCAAGTTATCCACTTTCGCGATAACACCACCAAGGCGAACATCGTTTGCAGCCTGTCCTTGGTCTTCGGCAAAGGTTTTGTAATCCGTCAGAACCTGCTCGGTGCTTGCATTTAACTCTTCAGGAAGAGAGCTACAGGCAGAAAGCCCGAATGCTGCGATAATAACCAGAAAAATACGTCCAGAAAGTTTCATAAACCCCCACTATAAATTTGTTGTTTTACACATAGATATCGACACCAAGTAACTGAGCAAGTTCCTCTTTCTTCGCTCGATTCATGACATCCATATACTGTTCCATTGCTTTGCGAGCATGACCCTCGGGCAAATCATATTGCACTTGAGCGCGATGAATCTGAGACTCATCCACTTGCTTAATGGAATGCGCGACGGCGTTCGCCACCTTAGAAGGTTGACCAACGGACTGCTTATCTTGAGTTTTCTTTACCTGCCCTTTTTTACCGACTTTATTGGTGCGATTTGCACCCGGTATTAACGCAGGAGGTAAACCATTGATAGACGCCATAACGCTCCATAAAAATACAGGGCAAACGCCCTGCACTTTATCATGTCATTGAAAGACGGATTATTCGCGACCCGGAAGTTTCTTCCACGTCACATTATCACGCAGATAAACCGGGCTCGATTCTTCTACTGGGACTGTGTTGCCTTTCTTAAGCTCCTGCTCAGCAAGAATCACGATGTCTTGCGAATCAGGGTAAAGCACATCACCGCTCGTTAAGTTGAATGGCAGTTTGCCAAGATCGTCTTGGTAAGCATCCCAACCAGTACCCGCTTTAGTCCACGTTTTGTCGTCTGCTTGCGCTTCTTCCGCTAGACGCGCTGGTGGAATAACGCATTCTGCATCCACACCGGCCCATTCACCGTTTTCTTGGCGAGTGTAACGTGCCCAGTAAACTTCACTCATGCGTGCATCAATCGCAACAGCTACATCCGTTGCGCCGCGTAGACGGTAGCTTGCTTGCGCCATCGCAGCCAGCGTTGAAACGCCGATCATTGGCAGATCAGCACCAAACGCTAAACCTTGTGCAATACCAATCCCGATACGAACGCCAGTAAAACTGCCCGGACCACGACCAAACGCCAATGCGTCTAAATCTTGTAGAGTCAGGCCCGCTTCTTTCAGTACTTCGTCTACCATAGGCAGCACTTTCTTAGTGTGGTCACGAGGAGCCACTTCACTGCGTGAAATCACTTGGTCATTAACCAGTAGCGCAACTGAACAGTTTTCAGTTGCCGTATCGATAGCAAGAATTTTTGCGCTCATGTAACTCTCTACAATTCTTCTTTAATTTATTGATGCCACAGCGTATTAATCTGCGGCAGGTTGTTCTGTTTTTAGGAATGTTTTGATTCGTTCCAAATCCCGTGTTCTTGGGATTGGCGGTAAACTGCCGAGGAAGATGCCACCGTAATCACGCGTTATCAAACGGTTGTCGCAAATGATCAAGGCACCATGGTCTTTTTGGTCTCGAATCAAACGTCCTACACCCTGCTTTAACGTGATAACCGCATCTGGGATTTGCACTTCTGCAAACGGCTCACCGCCACGTAATCGACAATCTTCGATTCGGGCTTTGAGCAGCGGGTCATCAGGGGCAGTAAACGGTAATTTGTCGATGATAACACAGCTCAGCGCATCACCTCTAACATCGATCCCCTCCCAGAATGCCCCCGTCGCCACCAGCAATGCATTACCTAGCTCCATAAACTCGGCAAGGGTCTTTTGTTTGCTCATTTCGCCTTGCATTAGCACTGGCAAATCCAGCACTTCACGAAAGCGTTCACCAAGCTCACGCATCATGCTGTGCGAAGTACACAGAAAGAAACAACGCCCATCGTTTTCTTCAATTACAGGCGCAAGCATTCGCACCAGTTTGTCGGCTAAGCCAGGGCTGTTTGGCTCTGGTAGATAACGAGGCACACATAAGCGTGCTTGCTTCTCGTAATCAAACGGAGATGGCAACGAAAACTGTTGCTTCGGCTTTAATCCAAGACGGTCGGTAAAGTGTTTAAAGTCACCCGAAACCGCTAGGGTTGCTGAGGTAAAAATCCACGCGCCTTGTTTGATTTCGATTTGCTCATGGAATTTATCCGCCACAGAAAGCGGCGTAATGTGCAGAGCAAAATGACGTGGCGATGTATCAAACCAATAGGAATAACCTGTGATGTCGACATCGCAAACACGGTCAATTCGACCTTTTATTAGATTGGCACGTTCAAACGCAGTATCCAGCAACTGGCTTCGACCCAGTGCCAGTTTCAACACATCAATCGCCAGATCTAAGCTATCAGTTAAACGCACCAATTCACGTTTAATGGACTCAGATTGCATCGCTTCACGCCAGTTACCACGAAAGCCCGGCTCACCCAGCACGATGCGCATGTCCATCGCACTTTGCATCAGCTTATCGCCCACTTTTTGCAGCTGGCGCATGTCTTTTGCCTCTGTACGGTACGCAATCTCAATGTCTTTGGCGAGCTCTTGGATCTGACGGCTAGAGATCGATTGACCGAAGTATTCGCTGGCAATATCTGGAAGCTGGTGAGCTTCGTCGAAGATGAACACGTCAGCTTCTGGGATCAATTCACCAAAGCCAGTTTCTTTGATCGCAAGGTCTGCAAGGAATAAGTGGTGGTTGACTACAACAATGTCTGAATCCATCGCACGTTTACGTGCTTTCAAGACGAAACAATCGGTGTAGCTCGGACAGTCTTTACCCAGACAGTTATCATTCGTTGACGTAATCGTCGGAATAATCATGCTGTCTTCTGGCAGATCATCGCAATCACCCAAGTCACCCGTTTTAGTTTCAGACGACCAACTACGAACCTTAACCAATTGGGTAAGCAGTGTTGGGTCAGCTTGATTCGTATGGCTTTCGACCATTTGACGACTTAAACGATCCAAACAAAGGTAGTTAGAACGACCTTTTAAAAGTGCCACTTGACCATAGAAGCCCAGCGAATTCACCATCAAAGGCAAATCACGGTGATACAGCTGTTCTTGTAGGTTCTTCGACCCGGTACTGATGATGACTTTCTTGCCACTCAATAACGCAGGCACAAGGTAAGCGAAGGTTTTGCCGGTCCCCGTTCCCGCTTCAACCACCAACTGAGTTTGGTCTTTGATCGCATTGCTGACAGCTTCTGCCATATCAATTTGTGGCTGGCGAGCTTGGAAGCCCGGAATGGCTTTACCTAACGCGCCCTCAGAGGAGAATGTTTTTGCGATCATGCCTGACATCTGGTTGGAAAAATTGTCGAGAGTATATCAGGAGTTGAGCGTAAACATCAGCCAACAAAAGCACTAGGTTTTAGCATCATGCGGATAATTTGTTGAAACCACGCCAAGAATAGATTATTTATGAAGTCAGATTGCCGTACGATTCACGCTTCTAAAGTGAGTACTTGATTCGTACGCTAGAAAAATAATGCATGGAAGTATCTGATTTATGGAAAAGAAAACACTGTTGACTCATTGCAGCGACGCACCGGGTCTAATCTCAAAAATCACCAATATCTGTTATAAGCATCAGCTGAATATCGTTCATAATAACGAGTTTGTTGATAACACCAGTGGGCACTTTTTCATGAGAACTGAGTTGGAGGGGTACTTCAACGATCAAACGCTTCTCGCTGATTTAGATCAAGCACTGCCGCAAGGAGCAAAGCGCACGTTGATCAGCTCTCGCCGCAAACGCATCGTTATCCTAGTGACGAAAGAAGCGCACTGTTTGGGTGATATTCTGATGAAGACTTATGACGGCAGCTTAGATGTTGAAATTGCTGCAGTTGTTGGTAACTACGACAAACTGCAAACGCTGACCGAACGTTTTGATATCCCTTATCACCACGTGACACACGAAGATCTTAGCCGTGAAGAGCACGAGCAGAAGATGCTTGAAGTGATTGATCAATATGATGCCGATTATCTTGTGCTAGCGAAATACATGCGTGTTCTCACTCCAACTTTCGTAGAGAAATACCGTCACAAGATCATCAATATCCACCACAGCTTCTTACCCGCGTTTATCGGCGCAAAACCGTACCAACAAGCTTACGACCGCGGTGTGAAGATCATCGGTGCAACAGCGCACTTCGTGACGAATGACTTGGATGAAGGCCCAATCATCAAGCAGGACGTTATTCCAGTGGATCACACGTTTAGCGCACAAGATATGGCGCAAGCGGGTCGCGATGTCGAGAAGAACGTATTGAGCAAGGCTTTGAATAAAGTGATCAATGATCACGTTTTTGTTTACGGCAATAAGACGGTTATTCTTTAAGTTTATCGAATTTCAATAAAAGAAAGGGTTGCTCATTGGGCAACCCTTTCTTCTTTCTAATCATTAAAAGCTAACTTATTCAGCCTGCTCTGACTCCACAATACGCTTGAGTGAATGTGGGTGCAGCTTGATACAAATACCTTGATACTTAAACGCCACGGTTGGGTTGTTCAAGCGTTCGCCTTCCCCTTTTGGGCTCGATAGTTTGATCTTCACGCCCAGCTCTCCTAACTCATCAAAACGCGCACCAAACGCAGGATAAGTGTGTTTCAAATCCGCTAAAAACTCATCGGCGGTTTCAGCATGAGACGGAATCACAAACTCCACATGTTCCCAGCTTTCAGTTGAGTAGATTTTGCCTTCCGCTGGGTATGGTAGCTCCAAACACTCTATCTTCCAGCCACGGCTTTCCAACGCTTTGTCGAATTCGATAACAATAATTGGGCGACCGTTGATTTTCGCTTGTGAAATCACCTTACCGTATTGATTCCATGCTTCATGCGCGGCTTTCGCTGTTTCAGTATCATTAATACGCAGCGCAATATGGTCAGCTTGAGCAAAGCTCAGATCCAGTTTTAACAGGGATGCAAGCTCTTCAATCTTCGCCATAAACGCATCCAGATCTTGGATCATCAATTCAGGCGCTAGGCGTTTTTCAACTAGTTGAGTCGTCATTGTGGCTCTCTTATAGGGCGATTTATCTCATTACTCTGAGCGCAATAGTAAACGCAAACCAAGCCACATTTCCATTCAATCGAAAAAGTATAAATTTCCCCAATTCCTCTCTGTATGAAAAGCAATAAAGTTGTTATCATTAGCCCCATTTTTGTGAACTCCAACAGAACTCGGCACTTACTTCGCCGAGTTCTTCGTCCTTGAATTGAAGGAAACGCGTGTGAATATCCAAGCACTTATTAATGACAAAGTATCTCAGGCTCTAGAAGCCGCTGGCGCACCTGCAGGCAGCCCTGCGGCAGTACGCCAATCAGCAAAGCCACAATTTGGTGACTACCAAGCAAACGGCGTAATGGGCGTTGCTAAAAAACTGGGTACTAACCCACGAGAATTTGCACAGAAAGTACTGGATGTTCTAGACCTAGATGGTATTGCGAGCAAGACAGAAATCGCTGGTCCTGGTTTCATCAACATTTTCCTAAGCGAAGAGTTCCTAGCAAAACAAGCGGAAGCAGCACTGGCTGACTCACGTCTTGGCGTTGCAGCAGACGAAGCTCAAACGATCGTTGCTGACTACTCTGCACCAAACGTTGCTAAAGAAATGCACGTTGGTCACCTACGTTCAACCATCATCGGTGATGCAGTAGTACGTACTCTTGAGTTCCTAGGTCACAAAGTGATCCGTGCGAACCATATCGGTGACTGGGGTACTCAGTTCGGTATGCTTATCGCAAACCTTGAGCGTGTACAACAAGAGTCTGGCGAAGTTTCTATGGAACTGGCGGATCTTGAAGGTTTCTACCGTGAATCGAAAAAGCTGTACGATGAAGACGAAGAGTTTGCAGTAAAAGCTCGTGGCTACGTTGTAAAACTGCAAAGCGGTGACGAGTTCTGCGCAGAAATGTGGAAGAAGTTAGTTGACGTTACCATGATCCAAAACCAACGCAACTACGATCGTCTAAACGTATCTCTATCTCGTGATGACGTAATGGGCGAGAGCATGTACAACGACATGCTACCTAAGATCGTAGCAGACCTTAAAGCACAAGGTCTTGCGGTTGAAGATGACGGCGCGCAAGTTGTGTTCCTTGAAGAATTCAAGAACAAAGACGGCGAAGCGATGGGCGTTATCGTTCAGAAACGCGACGGCGGCTTCCTATACACAACAACGGACATCGCATGTGCGAAATACCGTTACGAGGAACTAGGCGCGGATCGCGTACTTTACTTCATCGACTCTCGTCAGCACCAACACCTAATGCAAGCTTGGACTATCGTTCGAAAAGCGGGTTACATTCCAGAATCTGTTTCTCTTGAACACCATGCATTCGGCATGATGCTAGGTAAAGACGGTAAACCATTCAAGACTCGTGCTGGTGGTACTGTTCGTCTAGCAGACCTTCTTGATGAAGCAGAAGTTCGTGCAGCACAGCTGATCGAATCTAAGAACCCTGAGCTAGCTGAAGACGAGAAGAAAGCGATCGCAAATACTGTTGCAATGGCAGCGGTTAAATACGCAGACCTTTCTAAGCACCGTACTACGGACTACGTGTTCGATTGGGACAACATGCTAGCGTTCGAAGGTAACACTGCACCGTACATGCAATACGCTTACACTCGTGTAGCATCTGTATTCGCTAAAGCTGGCGTTTCTATGGATGATCTACAAGGTGAAATCAAAATCACTGACGAGAAAGAAAAAGCGCTTATTGCAAAACTTATGCAGTTCGAAGAAGCGGTTCAATCTGTTGCTCGCGAAGGTCAACCACACATCATGTGTAGCTACCTATTCGAATTAGCAGGTCAGTTCTCTAGCTTCTACGAAGCGTGCCCTATCCTAGTGGCAGAAGACGAAGCAGTGAAACAAAGCCGTCTGAAACTAGCAGCGCTAACAGCGAAGACTATCAAGCAGGGTCTGTCTCTACTAGGTATCGATACTCTAGAGCGCATGTAAGCGAATCGAGAATCGAGAATCGAGATGATTTAGAAAGGTTGGCGTGAAAGCGTCAACCTTTTGTTTTATCTGGCGTATACTAATGTCATTCAATTCAAATCGGATAATATAATGAGTTTTGAACTGCACCCTCAACTGGCAAAAGACACTACCGTTATCGGTCATTTCCCACTGTGTGTGGCGCTTCTGCATAAAGACAATGCCGTGCCATGGGTTATCTTGGTACCAAAACGTGCAAACCTAAAAGAGCTTCACCACTTGCCAATGAAAGAACAGCAACAGTTTTTGCTAGAGTCTCAAGCGGTAAGCCAAGCACTGGAAGCCACATTCCGTCCAGACAAGTTAAACCTTGGTGCGCTAGGTAATATGGTGCCACAGCTGCACATTCACCATATCGCTCGCTTCAAAGATGACGTCGCATGGCCTGGACCGGTTTGGGGTAACACCAAAGGTAAATTCCGTACAGAAGAAGAGCAAAACGAGCTACTTGGGCGCATTAAGAACGTGCTGTCACTGAGCTCTATTTTCCAAAAGGCATAAGCACCGCGAGTAAAAATCATCCGCCTTTGAATACACACGAGATAAGTAGAGGAAGATTAATGCATATTTGTAACAATCTTTCTCATTATTCTGGGATTATCACTTAAATCAAACTTGTTTAGACTGCCAGCTCAATTAGAGAGGGTCATCATGAAACAAGTCTTCAACACATTCCGATACGTCAGCTGGATCGCCATCATCTGTTCTATGGCTGCTTCGTTCTTGCTTTTTGTTATGGGCGCAGCGAAAACCTATTCGGCGTTTGCAGTCTTCATTCTTAATAAAACACCTCCGGAAGCACTCGCACATTTAGATAAAGCAGATATCGCGATCGCTTATTTGATCAAGTCGCTGGATACATTTCTTGTTGCGCTAGTTTTGTTCATCTTTGCTCACGGCATCTACACACTATTTATTTCCAACAAAGCTAAAGCGAAAACACAAGAACAGTCGGTTTTACATTGGATCAGAACCCCAAACATCGGCCACCTGAAAAATATCTTGGCTGAAGTCATCATTGTGATTTTATTTGTGAAGTTCTTGGAGCTCGTACTGATTAACTTCGACAGCTTAAATTGGACGATCTTGACCTTACCTATTTCGATTTTAGTTTTAAGTCTAGGGTTGAAGTTCCTAGGGTTAGGTGCGACTAAACACTCTGAAGAGCATTGATTCCGCTGTATTCACAATACAATAACTAGCAAAAGAAAAGCCGCATCGTTACTGATGCGGCTTTGTCGTCTTTACATGATAATTTTAATTGCTACATGGTCACTGTCAGTGATAAACCATCTTGCTTAGTTACTGAGTAACGTACTCGAGTCACATCATGAGCTTTATTGGTGTCGACTAGACGGTTAATTTTTCCCTTCTTGATCCACACGCTTAACATCGCGTCGGCGCCATCTTCACTCATCCCAAACTGCTTAGCCAGATCTGATTGAGAGACGATTCCTTTGTCTGCAATGTATTGATAAAGCTCTTTTAAAATCATGCTACTTGCGCCTCTAATGCACCGTTTTGCTTCTTACCAACTCGTTTGAACACACGGTATGTACCAAAGAAGATTGCTACAATTACCGCAATCCAAATACCACTGGTCACTGGGCTATCTGCGAAATGTGTCAGTTGGTTGTAGAACGTCGCACATAGGTAAGCCAGTCCCATTGTCCATACTGCTATAAATCGAGCGAACTTATGGCCAAACTCACGTACGTAAGCACCCATTGCTGCAACACATGGTGTGTACAGTAAGATAAAGATTAGGTAAGCAAACGCTGCATTGCCAGAAGCAAACTGCGATTTGATGTTACCGAAGATAGAAGCATCGACTTCTTGTTCTTCTGCAACTGCATTTGAGTCAGTTAAGTCACCCACTTCAATACCTAGTGGATCTGAGTAGCTCAAACCGGCTAGATTTTCTGGGATACTCATTACTGCCTCTTCTAGGCTGCCCATTAGGTCAAATTCTGCGTCTTCGCCGTCGCTTGGCGTAGTGTATAGACTGTTCAGCGTACCAACTACCGCCTCTTTTGCGAAGATACCGGTAATGATGCCTACCGTCGCTGGCCAGTTGTCTTCTTGAACACCGATTGGTGAGAATACTGGAGTCACAACTTGTGCTGCTTTAGAAAGCACAGAGTTCTCGCTGTCTTCGTTACCAAAACTGCCATCAGTACCCAATGAGTTGAAGAAACTCAGAATAGCAACAACGATAACGATGGTTTTACCTGCACCAAGTACAAAGCGCTTTAGCTTTTGCCAAGTTTTGATCACCACGTTTTGTAGCGTCGGAAGCTCGTAATCAGGCATTTCCATTACTAGGCTGTCACTGCTACCTGGGTAAAGCGTGTGCTTAAGGAAAAGACCGGTAAAGATCGCTGCAACGATACCTAAAAGGTAAAGTGCAAATACAATGTTTTGACCAGAACCAGGGAAGAAAGCTGCTGCAAACAAAGCGTAGACAGGTAAACGCGCACCACATGACATAAATGGCGCCATAGATGCAGCCAGTTTACGCTCACGTTCTTGGTCTAGAGTACGAGTTGCCATGATTGACGGAACGTTACAGCCAAAACCAAGAACCAACGGTACAAATGCTTTGCCCGGTAGACCGATCTTCTGCATCACTTTGTCTAATACGAATGCTGCACGAGCCATGTAACCTGAGCTCTCAAGTACCGCTAGGAACAGGTACAAACAAGCGATAACCGGAATGAAGGTTGCAACCGTCTGGATACCACCACCGATACCATCAGCAAGAACCGTCACTAACCACACAGGCAAATGACCGTCTAACAAGTGGTGACCACCATCAACCAACAGAGCACCAACACCGATATCGAAGAAGTCGATGAACGCACTACCAATGTTGATAGAGAACATGAACATTAGGTACATCACAACGAAGAAGAATGGAATGCCCACCCACTTGTTCAAAATGAATTGGTCTAGCTTTTCAGTCACGCTGCGGCTTAGCTTACCTTCGCTACGGCGTACTTTCTTACACTCTTCGTGAAGATGTGTGTATTTGGTGTCAGCCACATGCAGGTCAACATCAAGATCTAGCTCGGCAATCGTATTTTCAACACTATTGCGGTCTGCATCCGACATGCTATTAAGAACCAGTGCATCTTTTTCTAGTGCGCGAATCGCCAATGCTCGGTGAGAAACGGTTTGATCATTGAAAAGAGCCGAAACTTTGCCGATCGCCGCTTCCATTTGTTCGCCGTAGTTCAAAGCCACTTCTTTTAACGCGACGCCTTGAACCACAGACTTGTGCAGCTTCTCTTTAAATTCTGCTACTTGTGCTTTGTTTGTCGCTGACAGGCTAACTACCGGACAACCCAACGTTTTTTCTAGTTCTGCAACGTTGATGATTTGGCGTTCACGCTTAAGTGCGTCCATTTTGTTTAATACAACAATCATCGGACGACCAAGTTCGCGCAACTGCAGTGTCATATATAAGCTACGTTCAAGACTTGTTGCATCGACTACGTTGATGATCAGATCAGCAGGGTGCGTCAGAACCGCACGAGAGGCAATGGATTCATCAATACTGTTGCTGTCATTACCACTGTCTAAAGAGTAAATGCCCGGCAGGTCAGTTAAAGCAAAGTCGTCACCGGCATGTTTGAACTGACCGGTTTTCTTCTCGACGGTGACACCTGCCCAGTTACCTACTTGCTGCTTTGCACCAGTAAGACCATTAAAAAGTGTCGTTTTACCGCTGTTTGGGTTACCGACCGTAAGAATTTGGTATTGCATTATACGCGCTCCACTTCGATGCTTTGAGCAATAGCTTCTCGTAGTGCCACAGAAACACCACGTACTTCTACTTGCAGTGGGTCACCCATTGGAGCTCGTCGAATGACTTTCACTTCAGTATTGGGAAGTAAACCCATCACCATAAGCTTTTTTCTGACATCCGATGTAAGACCTTCCAATAAACGAATAGTCACCGTTTCGCCGGGTTTAATCTCTGATAACTTCATAATGGCCCTTAAGGGTAGTGCTAATGAGAAATATTATTATTAATAGTATACAGGAAGCAGATGATACTCCGCCATTTCCTTGCATTCATTGTGTGAAATCAAAGATTTCATTAATGCTTTTGACGAAATACAACGTCAACTCCGTTAATCAATCTCTCGTCATTTTCGTCAAAATTGAATATTTTCAGCAATACAGCAATTAACACAATCGCAACAAACAAATCACCAAAAAACAAAAAACCAATAAAAAACAATTACTTGCATTTAAAATTGCATTTTGTCGCTTTTCTCACATCAACCTGTCGTTATTTTTATAAGAAAAATAAGTAAGGTCTCGTATAGTTAACCCGTCGAGAGGCAACAGCCACTCAAAAGAATTCCAGAGGTGACATGGCAACATGTCACTCCGGCAGCAAGCGAAGGTGTCATTGACACCCGTGGTATAGTCCCCCCGGCTATACCACGATATTTTTTTTCTTCTCTTTCTTTATCCACTTAACGCTTTACTTCCCTTAATACTCAATACATCAACACTCCATTGTTCACTGTTAGTTTCCCTAACTTAATTGCACTACCTCGAGCACGCTCAACCCCACACAACCAAAAGATCATGTGATAAATAGTCATAGCTCGCATCTCAAAGCATGCCTCTAACAAGCCGCGTCAAACCAAGTCGATTCGATGCTTGGCGTAATAAAAAGGTTCATCGCGGATAA
>NZ_MDAW01000026.1:0-249 GCF_002875385.1 Vibrio sp. 10N.222.52.B12
GCAATGTAGATCAGATAAGGATCGGTTGACCGATCCTTCTGCTGAGAGATAATCGGAAGCCTGTTTCTAGGCTTCCGATTTTTTATGTCTATCCAAAACTGTTTTGCCGATTTCCTCGAAGAAAATCCTGTTGATGTAGCTCAACTCACTACTTTCTCTGAACATATCCCCGATGAGTGGGTTGCTAAGGCGGCAGCTCTTTCTGATAAAGCAACTATCCGACGACGCCGATTACCAAGTGACATGGTT
>NZ_MDAW01000027.1:0-18426 GCF_002875385.1 Vibrio sp. 10N.222.52.B12
ATTTGTGTATAAGAGACAGGCCACGAGCGGGGTTTGCTTTTTTTCCTTCCGCTACTTTTGTCTTCATTTGACCCGAAAGGGCGAAGAAACCGTACAAAAAGGCATAACAATCATCACCATCACCTGTTAGCGAAAGCAAACTCCACAGAGAGTACGGCAGACTTTTATCTAGGGAAACGGCTCAACATCACCAGTTAAAAACGTTTGAAGGGGTGCGCTTATGAACCTAATGGATCTTCCCAAAAAACGCGGAAAATGGAGTCTCGAACTGTGCAAACAGAGCGCGGCTCATTATCAAACACGAACCCAATGGTGCGAAGGGTGCAAGGCAGCCTACAGCGCCGCTTATCGTAATGGATGGCTAGATCAGTGTTGCGCGCACATGCAGCGAGTCGGCATCAAATGGACATTTGAGAAATGCAAACAAAGCGCTGCGCGATACAACACACGGTCACAATGGAACCGGGGCTGTAAAAGCGCTTATCACGCCGCCCGTAAAAACGGCTGGGTGGAGGACTGCTGTGCACATATGCTCCCTTCTCGGACCGGTAAAAAATGGACCTTCGAAACTTGTGCAGACAACGCCAAACAGTACCAAACACGCTCCGATTGGCAGCGCGGTTGCAGCGGTGCTTATAACGCGGCCAACCGAAACGGCTGGCTAGAAGACTGCTGCCAGCACATGAAACAAATAGAGTTGAAGTGGAATCGAGAGGCCTGTGTCAAGAGCGCAAGCGCCTTCCAGACCCGCACTGAGTGGATTGCCGCTTGCAAAAGCGCTTACCAAGCAGCGAGAAATCGCGGATGGTTAGACGAATGCTGTGAGCACATGGGGGCGCCAAGAACACAGAAAAAATGGACGTTCGAAACATGTAAAGCCAGTGCAGCTAATTATCGTACGCGAACTGCATGGCAAGAAGGGTGCAGTGGCGCGTATTTCGCAGCACACCGCAATGGCTGGACACAAAAGTGCTGTGAACACATGCGTTCTGCTCGCTCAAAGTGGACGCTCAAAATTTGCAAAGGCAGCGCATCCT
Source organism: Vibrio sp. 10N.222.52.B12 (assembly GCF_002875385.1). Classification (NCBI taxonomy): domain Bacteria; kingdom Pseudomonadati; phylum Pseudomonadota; class Gammaproteobacteria; order Vibrionales; family Vibrionaceae; genus Vibrio; species Vibrio sp. 10N.222.52.B12. The sequence continues at coordinate 1,038 of NZ_MDAW01000027.1, forward strand.
ACTTCGCAAACAAGCGAGATTGGTTACGCTGCTGTCGCGGGGCATACAACGCCGCTCATCGCAATGGATGGCTTCCAGAATGCTGCTCACACATGGAAAGACCAAGACCTCAGGCGGCATAATGATCAAGCTCTCAAGGACGTCGAAAGTCTACTTAGCAGCCGCCCCTGTGAGCTTACTCAGTACACCACTGACTTTGGTTAACACCTCGTCACACCCTTCAATCTTGTGGCGCTCTTTTAAATACATTGGGTTGTTGTAAGCGAGCCAAGTTTTGCCTTCTGCATCTTCATAAACCAACACTTTTTGCGGCAAATCTATCGCAACTTCTTGAGCGCATTGCATCAGCGGCGTGCCGACTTTGGGATTACCAAACACAATCACTTCGGTTGGTCGTAGTGCCATATCGACCTTAGCCGCATTCTCTTGGTGATTCACACGCGCAAAGACGTTTAAGCCCTTACTTTGCGCGATTTCGACAAACTTATTCGCGGTATCTTGCACCGAATGTTGACTCTCGACTCGTACCACACTGTCTTCTGCCAAAGAGGAAAATGACGCCAACACTGCGACCAATCCTACCGTTATTGCTTTTACCATCTGCTGATTCCTTATGCTTCGATTTCACTACCCAAAACTATAGAAGCCAAGACCCATACTCGCGACTTGTACGTGTTTGATTTTCGGCTTTCCTTATCAACAATAGACCGACTCAGAGTGAAAATTGATTCAGATTAATAAAGCGTTAATCAGTCCAACATTAAAACCGTGAAGCACATAAAATACGTGACCTATTTTACTGAGTAAGAGATAACTAGTGACACGCGATCAATTTGAGTTATTAGCCCCAGGCGGCGATCTGGATTCCATCAAAGCTGCCATTGCTGCGGGTGCCGATGCTATCTACTGCGGACTAGACCGTTTTAATGCCCGCAACCGAGCGACCAACCTCACTTTAGATAACTTGAATGGCGTGCTGACGCTAGCTCATCAGCACAACTGTAAGATCTTCCTGACTCTGAACGTATTGATACTGGAAAGCGAAATCCCAGCCATCGTGCGTTTGCTCAGCCAGTTAAACACCACCGCAATTGATGGCGTGATCGTGCAAGATCTTGGTTTGGCTTACATTCTCAAGAATCATTTCCCAGATCTAGACGTACACGCTTCCACTCAGCTCAACACGCACAACGAAGGACAGATCTTGTTCCTGAATCAGTTGACGGCGAGCCGCGTGAACCTATCTCGTGAACTGAACATCAATGAGATCAAGCATCTGGCTCAGTTTGGTCGTGAGCATGACGTGACGATGGAAGTGTTTGTGCACGGCTCTTACTGCATTGGTTTCTCTGGCATCTGTTACATCAGCTCTGCGCGCAACGGGGCTTCGGGCAACCGTGGTCGTTGTAGCCAGCCTTGTCGTGAGCAATACGAAACCACCAAAACAGGCAACAGCTACCCTCTCAACATGAAGGACAACTCAGCATTTGGCGATTTAGAAGCGCTTGCCGATGCGGGCGTGTATTCGTTGAAAGTGGAAGGCCGCATTAAGAAATCTCACTACGTTTACACCGTAGTCGATAACTGGCGTAAACAGATTGACCGCTTATGTGATGGCGTAGAACTGTCGAACGACACCACAGAGTTGTACACCGTATTTAACCGCGATTTCTCTAACGCGTTTTTGCAAGGTGATTTCGGTAAAGCGATGTACATCGACAACCCTCGCGATCACGCCGTAAAACACTTCTCGAAGATCTACAAATGCGAATCCGCCGATGATGTGCAAGGCGTGAAGAAGAAGCTCTACGACGACAAAACCGCAATCATTGAGAAGGTTGCAGAGAAGACTCAAGATTTTGATGTGACTTCAACGCAAGCCTCTGGCAGCAGCCTAAAAGGCGCGATTGATGTACCGACTTTACCGACGCTACCTCAACCAGATATTCGCGAAGGCGCTCCGAAGCTATCTGTCTTGATTTCATCAGCAGAAGACACCGCACTATGCGAAAGCAGCAATGTCGATGTGTATTTCCAGCTACCAATGGGATTGGCGGGTGAACTGAATGCGATGATTGAGTTATTCCAAACAAACCCTAGATTGAAACCTTGGTTCCCTGCGATTTTGATTGGTGACGATTACCAAGCCTCACGTGCATTCTTAGAAGCAGTGAAACCAGAATTGTCGATCACCAACAACTCTGGCGTGGGCATGTTGGCTCAAGAGCTAGGATTAGGTTGGGTTGCAGGTCCGCAGATGAACACGGTGAACTCCTACTCGTTCAAATGTTTGCAAGAAGAGTTCGCCGCAAGCGGTGCGTTTATCTCTAACGAGCTGAACATGAAGCAGATGCGCCACATTAAGCGCCCGCACAACATGCGCAGCTACTACAGTATTTACCACCCAAACACTCTGCTTACCAGTCGCCAGTGTTTGTTCCAACAAACCGAAGGTTGCCGCAAGATTAAGGTAAATAAAGGCTGTTTGAAGCGTTGTGACAAGCGCACATCGATCATCAACCTAAAAGACAACCCGTATGTGGTGCAAAAACAAAAAGGCAGTCACAACTCGATCTACAGCGAGCACAACGTATTGAACCTGCAAGTACTGCAGGATTTGCCACAGCTGTTAACTGACGTATTGATCGACCTGCGCGAGATCCAGACAGAAACTAAAGTCACGATGACCAAACCTGAATTGATCGATGCCTTTACCGCTCTGTTGAATGAACACAATGAGCAGCATGTTGGGGCACTTAATACCGCGATTCACCCGACGGCAAACGCTCAATACTTGAAAGGCTTGTAACGGAATCTCATCAGATTCAACTGCACAATTTATGGAAGACTTATGCACCCAATGAAGCAAGAAACACTAAGCTACTTTGATGATTTGAACTACAGCGTGATGGCTCAAACGGAAGCGGTTTATGAACTCAAACAAAACCGTACAGGTTTAACCGTTGAGCTTAACTTTTCAGTGCTTGGTAAAGGCGAATTACCCGCAGAAAGCGAACAAAGAACCGATAAAAAGCTGTATTTCATTGATATTGAGGACATCGAACGCATTGGGTTTGAAGCACTCGAACCTTTCGTGGTTGGGCTTGGTGAGCATTGCTCTATGGTGGTGTTTGAAGAGGAGTTCTTTGAACAAAGCATGAAAGAGATGTGGATGTTCCTATCGAACGATCCGCGTGACCGTGACGTCTTCAACGACAGTAAGTTTTATCGCGCTTAACCCTTTCAAGGCGATTTTGTTCTTGATTTTTACCTCTTGGATGGCCGTTTTGAACACCAAAATCGCCATCCAATTTATCACTTTATCCCGCTTATTCTGACTCTGTACCAGCTTATTTTTGGGCTCAAGATCCACTTTTCTCATCGTATTAGCAATTCATTTTATTCGCCCCAACAATGCTCTCCCACCCAACCCAAAGCATTAATCAAATAAATACTCTAGCCATCAATAATTTACATCAATATTCATCCTAATCAATAAATTAGCTCAATTTATAAAACCAAGCGCATATGATGTTTTTTTTCTGAATCGGCCTTCAAATTTTGAGTTGTTTCTTTTCATTTGTAACTGGATGTAAGCAAAAAATATGAGTGATTTCGGCAGTGGTTAGATCAAGGGGCTTCCCTCTCTTTGTGACTTTTGCTTAGTGTTTGAAGTCCTCGCCGGAAATCCCCCACGAAATAGAAAATCAACAAGGACAGTCACTTAGCTTTTTAAAGCAAGTGATGAGGATTCAACAATGAAGAAAACAACAATCAGTTTGATGGTAACAGCGGTGCTCATGGGTTCCCCAATCATGGCCACCTCTGCACTCGGCGCAACACAAGAAAACATCATAACGGCCGCTCAAAGCGAGTCAGTCTCTGCCACGATAACCGTGCCACAGGTTGACCAGTGGTACTCACAAGCGCAGGTCGATTTGAAGAATATCTCAGGTCAGCAATTAGACTTGGCGGACGCAGAGATTTGGGTTACCTCAGACAAAGACGCGACGGTGAATAGCTCATGGGGTGCACCTTTTAATGTCAGCAGCCCTGCTCCCAATACGTTTGTCTTTACTCATGACAGCACGTCACAAATTCTAAACGATGGTCAAACAGCTCAAATCTTCTTTGGTCTTAATGCTACCAATGGTGATTACATCGATGGAAACGACGTGCATGTCGAGAAGGTGATCATCAAGAATGATCCTGCGCTTCAAGGCAAAATCACCCTACAAGCACCAAGTGCACCGCACGCCAGCCTAGCCGCGGCATCGATTTTGGTCGAGGGTGAGAACTACAGTGAGACCGTGTCTGTGCCGTGGGGAAGCAGCTTCGTTCTAGAGCACCTCCAAGATGGCGAATATCAAGTCACCGCTCAAGATGTAACGAGCGAAATGGGGATTGCCCACGCTTCCTCGCCAACCTCAACCGTGACTGTCGATAGCGATGCAACGCAGCCGAGTGTTTCCGTGCAGTACGACGCGTTTATCTACTACGCAAGCATCTCGCTCACAATGCCTGCACTGGATGGCATTACGGCAAGCCTAACCGCAGATGCCACCGTGAAAGCGGCAGGCACACAAGACGTTGAACGCAGCCTAGTGGTGCCATTTGGCAGCGAGATCGACATCAGCAAACTGCTTGATAACCACAAATACGATCTCTCCTACTCACCTATTACGGTAAACAACGTGCTTTACCAACCGAGCGACAACCTCGATGTCTTGGTCAACAAAGACACGGCGACGGAAATCAGCACCAACATCGTTGAAACGCCTATCGCGAGTGACGACTTCACTACCGTTCAAGCAAGTATTGTCGACTTACCTCAAGAAGCGATGCCAATTTTGCTCAACCTTGTCGCGAAAGATGGCTCTAGTCGCTACAGCTACGAAATTACTAGCTCGCCATTCACCTTGCCTGACGACGTTAAGCCGGGTGAGTACGATATCCAAATCGATTCGGTGTTTGCTGGAGACACGCGTTACGCCTATGACGGGGATGAATCCGTCTCTGTCACGCAAAGTGATGCTCCGTTGTTGCTAACGCTACCATTTCGTGAAGCGATGAGTCTTGCAGTCAAAGGCTTCCCAGATTACGTAGCAAATGGCACAGTGACGAACGACAGCGAACAGACCACCAATGAAATAGGTGCAACCAAGGTCAATGCCATCTTCAAATATGCGGGCTTAAGTGGCTCGGGTGATCCGGGCGTGATCTTGGCGAAAGACGAGCTTCCACTGCATAGAACCTACGCGAACGCACAAAGCGCTTCAGACCTTTCAGGCCATCACGTACTGCCAGTGATGGTGGTTTACACTGCAAACGCAAGTGGTGGTGCAAGTTGGACAGACTTAGTTGATGATGAATTGCTCTACAAACATTACGCGACCTTCATTACTCAAGCCATTGCGGCGCAAGAGTACGCGGCTGGTGATGGCAGCTCGCCAATGTCGTTTGTACTTAACCCTGACTTCTTAGGTGAACTACAGAAAAATCCAAGCCATGTGGACGATCTAAACCAAGCGGGCGCGGTCAATGTGAATGACCAACTCGCTCGTGCGTTGGATTACATGAAGACGACTTACGGTTATCAATCACCAGTGGCCGTTCCTCAATTCGAGAACACACTGAAAGGCTACATTGCGTCACTCAACTTCATCATGAATGGCTTAGCAGAAGACGTAACGTACGGCTGGCAAATCAACTTGTGGGCGGTAGGCTCTGCCAACTGGATTCACCAGACCGACGACCAATCTACTGACAAAGGCCAAGAAGTGGCGAACTTCGTCAACTCGCTGGATGTTTACACTGGCACTTACCAACCAGATTACATTGTGTTCGACAAATATGAGCGCGACGGTTTCGGCTCAGAAGCGATCGCGAACTACGCGTACAACGCCACCAGCTGGACGCGTTACCTATCGTATGTGAAAACCATCAGTGATGGCGTTGAGTCTCCGGCCATGATTTGGCAAATCCCAGGTGGCCACATGCCGACTCAAGATGAAGGCAATACACTGATCAACGTAGAGCATGAAGCGTCCGGCGGCTCTTACTTTATGGGTGATGCGCGCATCGGCACGGACATCAACAACGTACGTACTGGCCTACTCGACAAGCAGCTCAATCCAACCACTTACAACGGTGCGAGTAACGTTCGAGAATTGCTAGAAAAAGACGCGGGCTACGACTGGTCTCACGTGGCTATGCAAGATCTACCGAAGAGCAACGTGTTTGCCCTTTTGTGGGGTGGTGGCTCAACAACCGCAGTTGTAACCATAGGTTCGAATGGCACGGACAACGGCTGGCTAGACAACAAAGTCGACGCTTACGCGCAAAACCCAACGTGTTTGGTTGGCAACGATTGTGACGGCTCAATTTGGGGCGGTGACGGCGGCGATAAGCCACCAGTCGATAATAATCCACCAAGCGTTTCACTGTCTCCGAACTACCAGGTAAACAGCGGCGAAAGCGTAACCATCACCGCTAACGCTTCTGATCCAGATGGCGACGTGATTAGCTATCAATGGGAGGTTCCTTCTGACCTGACAGTTGTCGGCGACACCAATAGCGACACGCTAGTGGTAACGGCTCCGGTCACAGACCCAGACCTCACTTTCTCGATTTCAGTGCAGGTTTCTGATGGCGAGCTAAATGCCTCAGATTCAACTTCATTGAAAGTCGTTGGTGATAACAGCGGTGGCGGTGATGGCATTTGTGCCGACATCCCAGAGTTTGAGCAAAGACAGTACCAACCGGGCGAACAAGTGACCTACCAAGGCAGCTTGTATGAAGCCGACCGTTGGACAGACTCGACTCTCACTCCTGCTGCCCCATACTCGGGCTGGACGTTGATTGATAGCTGCTCGTAACCATTCCTAAATGGTCAAAGAGATACCGCCGAAACAGGCGGTATCTTTGTATCTACATCATCAGGCAAGGGAGTCACGGTCAAAGCTTAAGGTGACTTAGGTGTTATGTGCTTCAAACTCACATCAACATTTCTTGAACACTCGCCTTGCACTGACTACAATGGCGCACTTTTTTTAATGACTTCAAGGTCACAAACATGACAGATACAGCTAAACCAGCTCTACCAGATCGCCTAGCGGGTAACCCACGTAGCCCATTCTTCATCAAAGAATGCTTCGAGCACCAAATCGGTATTCGCATCAACGGCAAAGAGCGTACTGACGTAGAAGAATACTGCATCAGCGAAGGTTGGGTAAAAATTGCATCTCCTAAAGCAAAAGACCGTTTCGGCAACCCAATGCTAATCAAGCTTAAAGGCGAAGTTGAAGCATACTACGTGTAAGCTGACCACGCTGAATGTATTTGAAAGCTCGAGTCTGACTCGGGCTTTTTTAATGCCCGTCATATCCCTTTCTCGATTAACCTATTCCCTCTTCTTTTCAGTACAAGTTATTAAGAAATCGATGTAAATCGCTGTTTTTATCTTATTGTTGTCTAAAGTTTCTATAGAACTTACTGCAATAACCATTGCCAAAAGAAACGACACCTTTTGAATACAGGGAGAGGAAATGGAAAGCCCACTTGTCACACTCAAACACGCCAGCAAAAGCTTTGTCGATGGCAAAGAGACACATCGTGTGTTGGAAGGGGTCGACTTTACGTTGAACACAGGAGCGAGTGTTGCACTGACGGGCGCAAGTGGCAGCGGCAAAAGTACCTTACTCAATGTCATCGCTGGCTTTGAGCCACTTTCCGAAGGTGAGTTATGGTTAGATGGCGATAACACAGCGGCTTGGAAAGACCCACAATGGAGCCGATTTCGACACCAAAAACTCGGTGTTATCTTCCAGCAATTCAATCTATTAACGCCGCTCAACGTGCAGCAAAACATCGCCTTCCCTCTGCATTTGAATCAACAGAAATGGAACGACTGGTGCGATTATTTGGTCGAGACTCTAGGCATCAGTCAACTTCTCGATAGACATGTTTCTGCCCTTTCCGGTGGTCAACAACAACGGGTCGCAATTGCGCGCGCATTGGCTCACAAACCTAAGCTTCTACTCGCCGATGAACCCACAGGTAACCTCGACCAAAAAGCTGGTTTGGAAGTGATGAAACTACTGAGTGAAATCACCACTCAAGGCAATACGGCGGTGCTGTTAGTCACCCACAGTCCTGAATGCGCTGAGTTTATGAAAACACGGCTGCGCTTGGATAACAGTCAGCTACAGAACAATCATCAAGTAAACAAACACGAGCTTCGCCATGAAGCAAGCTAAGCTATCAAACACCAGATTTACTCATACTCGACTCGCCCTGAATCTGTTTGTAGCGCACTATCGGCAGGCGCCACTGCAAGCCGCCGCAATTCTGATCGGTATCGTGCTGGCCGTGACCTTGTTTGTTGCGGTGCAGGCCATCAACCTTAATGCCAAGCGCAGTTATGCAGAGTCTACCGAGCAGCTTAGCGCACAAGCTCAAAACTTAATTATTCCACCAGCAGGGCAAAACTATCTGCCCGAATCGCTCTACTTCACCCTCAGACAAAACGGACTCAGTGCAGCGCTACCTGTAATCGAAGGGCGAGTCAGAGATGAACAAGGGCGTCGCTGGTCAGTGCAAGGTAGCGAGTTAATTGCCGCCATCTCTTCGCGTTCTCGGTATTCTACAAACGGAAAGTCATCAGAAAACCAACCGAACGTCTCTTTGTTCGACAGTGCTTTGCCTTTGCCTGAGCTTTTAGCCGGCAAGCCAATCGTGATGATGAGCCAATCTCAACATCAAAACTTAGGGGAAGTAGAAACCCTAACTCTGGATGACATTCCAACCCAAGTGGTGGTGCTACCAGACGAATGGCAGTTAGGTAGCCGAATGTTGATGGACATAGGCTTTGCCCAGCAACTGCTCAATAAACAAGGACAGCTCAGTTACATTGCAGTTTTCCATTCGGGTGATAAAGGGAATAAAGACACGCAAGCAAATTGGCAAAGCATCATTGGTGAACAAGGACAATGGATTTCCAATAATCAAAGTACAGACCTTGGCTCGCTGACCGACAGCTTTCACCTCAACCTCACCGCAATGAGCTTACTCGCGTTTTTAGTCGGGCTGTTCATTGCCTACAACGGCGTAAAGTACAGCTTGCTTAAACGCAATCGGCTATTAGTGCAGATTCAACAGGCGGGTGTCGCGCCGAGCATTGTGTTCTCTGCGCTGTTAGTTGAACTCTCTCTTCTCGTTACCATCGGCGCTTCCCTCGGTTTTGTATTGGGCATGCAGCTTAGCCACTGGTTACATCCGACCGTGGCACTGACTCTAGAACAACTTTATGGTGCGACACTGCTGCCCGGCACTTGGCAGTGGCAATGGTGGGCGCAAGCGCTGCTGCTCACGTTAGCCGCAACCCTATTGGCGTGTTGGCAGCACTTTAAACAGCGAGTGCGCCAGCCGCTTTCCTCTCATGGTGGATTTTATCAAGCACCTGAAGCTTCTAGCGAAAGCCAATTGTTCGTGATAGGTGCTGCGTTGACGACTCTCGCACTCGCAGGGTTATGGCTGAGTGAGCATCACCGCTTCACCATGGCGTGGCTCGGCGTGCTTGTGGTGTCGATTCCTTTTCACCTACCCAAAACACTCAGCGTGTTAGCCAATTGGTGTGAAAAGCGCACCAGTTCTGGTTTGATGCAGTATCTGTTTGCTGAGCTGCGCGAGCTGATTTCTCCGCTTTCTCTCGCCATGATGGCACTGCTACTCGCCGTTACTGCCAATATGGGGATGAACACGCTAGTTGGCAGCTTTGAATCCACCTTAAAACAGTGGTTAGAACAAAGGCTACACGCCGATATTTACGTCAGCCCTGCACAGGGTGAAATCGCTGATGTAGAGTGCGCGTTAGGGCAGTTCGACAAGGTTGAGACCGTCTACAAGCAATACTACGTCGACGATAACCTACAAGGTTTACCAATTTTGCTTGGCACCAAAGACAAAGACACCTTAGAGCAAACCATGGTGTTCAAATCGCATTTGGAGAACTTCTGGTCACGTTTTTACCAAGGTGAATTAGTCGCCATCAGTGAACCTACTGCGGTCAAACTGAGTTTATCACTGGGTAGCGAGCTCACGCTTGATGCCGTTCCAAATAAGAACCTACTTGTGGGTGCGGTATTCCACGATTACGGCTCACCTAACGGTGAAGTCTTATTAGCACCCAAATTATGGCAAGAGAGTGGCTTTACCGACCTGCCAACAAGCCTTGGTATTAAAGTCTCGGGTGACCCACAAATCGTCTACGAGCAACTGCGCGAACAATTGAATCTGCATCCAAGTCAGCTCTACGATCAGGCGCAAATCAAATCCATCGCGTTGGATATATTCTCGCAGACCTTCGCCATTACGCGCGCACTCAACGGCGTGACGTTGATGGTCGCGGTGATTGGTTTGTTCAGTGCTTGCTTCATGTTGCTCGACGCGCGCAAAGCCGCCATTGCAAGGCTGTACGCTCTTGGTGTTAGTCGTCGTAAATTAATGACCATGGTGGTCGGACAGATCGTCGCTCTGGTCAGTTTTACTCTGGTTATCGCCCTGCCCCTCGGTGCCATGGTTGGCTATGTACTGACAGACATCGTCACCTTGCGCGCTTTTGGTTGGAGCTTAAATTATCTGTGGAATTGGAGTGATGCGCTGAGCATTGCGGCAATCACCATCTTGGTGGCAGTGATCGCAACCTTGATTCCGCTGTGGCGATTGGTCAGCAAGCCTGTCGTGTCCAGTTTGCAAAGCGAGGTGTTGTGATGGCTAGATTAGCAAGCACACTTACTCTACTCATAAGCAGCTTATTCCTGTTCGGTTGTGAAGATCCCCAACAACAAAATATGGGCACGTTGCTGGGAAGCGGAGATACGCAAAGCGAGAGCAACCTATTCACACCCGTAGAAAAAGGGGTTGAACTCACCTTTCCTACCGATCATCAAGCACACCCGGATTTTCGTCATGAATGGTGGTACTTAACCGCTAACTTAATTGATGCAGACGGCAACCCACTTGGCGTTCAATGGACACAGTTTCGCTTTGCCGCTGCGCCACCAAAAGGCGAAGATGAAGCGAAGAAAACCGATTGGCAAACTCAGCAAATCTACATGGCGCACAGCGCAGTCACGACAACCGACAAACACTACGCCGATGAAAAATGGTCGCGCGACCAAGCCTCTCTCGCTGGCGTCAACACTTCACCATTTCGGGTTTACCTCGATGATTGGCAGTGGTCTTCTTCAACCACCGATCTCTTCCCTGCCACATTGAAGGCGAACTCCGAACAGTTTGGCTATTCGCTGACGCTTACCAGCAGCGCACCGTATCAAAAGCAAGGCGAGCAAGGTTACAGCACCAAAAGCGCCGATGGTCAGGTGGCTTCGTATTACTACAGCCAACCGTTTATTGATGTCTCCGGTGAAGTTACGATCGACGGCGAAACCCATCAAGTGTCGGGCAAAGGTTGGATAGATCGAGAGTGGAGCTCGCAGTTCTTGCTCGATTCACAACAAGGCTGGGACTGGTTTGCCCTAAGGTTGAGTGACGAAACCAGCTTGGTAGTGTTTCAATTGCGGGATTCCAAAACCGGACTAGCCAGTTACTCCAGTGCAAGGCTGATGCAGCAAGATGGCTCTGGTATCGCTATCCCACAAAAAGACATTCAGTTAAAGGCGACCAAGCAAACAGAAATCCAAGGGCGAAAGTATCCAACCCAGTGGCAAGTGTCGATTCCTAACCAGCAAATCGAGCTTACGGTTTCGGCACTCAACCCGAGCGCGAAAATGCCACTTTCGGTGCCTTACTGGGAAGGCCCGGTGCGTCTTGAGGGCTCTCATTCAGGTACAGGTTATATGGAGTTAACAGGGTATTAAACCCTCTAAGTGAGAGGCTAAGTAAAAAATCCGTGCAGAATTTCAGTGGTTCGATTCATAATAAATAGGTCCACTAGCAGAGCAAATTCGACAGTTATCATGAACAGCAACAAACCGATCATTCCCAGAGTGCGATTAATCCTCGGCCAGCCTTGCCGAGCGATTGAAATTACTGACGATGAAGACGACCCGTTTCTAGAGCCTCACCGTCACGAGTATTGGGAACTGGTTTGGTGCAAAGAAGATAAAGGCACACAAAGCATCGATTTTGTCGAATATGAAAACCGAGCTAATCGCTTATTTACCATCGCGCCAGGGCAAGTGCACCTATCTGAGTTTATGGGTAACAATGTTCGTTTACTTGTGTTTGCTGCTGGCTTTGTTGAAACCAACAAACGCAGCACGCAATAAGTCGAAAGCGTCTTTGCCACTCACAGTGACCGCCCTCCTTACATCGATTGCAGCGAAGAAGGGATTCGACATCTAGAGCCGCTATTCGGCATGTTAAAGCAAGAGTGTGAGCGGGGAGAACAAGACTGCGACTGGGGTTTGGTGGAATCACTCATCAATTGCTTTTTGCGCTACTTATTGCGCCATGCAAAAGCCTGCGACCGAAAAGGCGAACAGCGCGACATGCGAGTGGGGCAATTGGTCGAGCTTATCGACCAGCATTACAAACAAGAGAAAAAATGTGAGTTCTACGCATCAAAGCTCGCCCTCACCAGCAAACGACTCAACGAAATTGTAAAAGCCGAGAGAGGAAAAACCGTCACCCAACTGATTCATGACCGTATCATGCTTGAGGCTAACCGCGATCTGGTGTTTTCCGCCAAAACCATCAAAACCATCGCTTTTGAGTTAGGTTTTGACGATCCCGCTTACTTTAGCCGCTTTTACCGAAAGCAAATGAGCGAATCACCCGCAGAATTCCGCTTAAGATGTGTAGATAGTACAACACTATAGGCGATAATCCCTTTTAGCCGCACCGATATGTACTGATAATACCCGCCAATCAATTCACCACAAACGGGTTTTATTTGCACATTATGGCTATCAATCTCAAAACTGATCCCATTTCAAAATCTTTTTATCAGTACCTGTGGCCAGCATTAACAGGCATGGTGATAAAGTCACTCTTTATCATGGGCGATGCCTTTTTTATCGGCATGGGCGTGGGGCCAGATGGCCTTGGTGCGATCTCGTTGATCATTCCGCCATTTTCCATTTTCACCGCTATTGCCATGATGGTTGGCATTGGTGGCGCAGCTAAAATGTCGATAGAAATCGGCAAAGGTAACACGGATTCGAGCCAACTTTGGTTCAGCCAGTCCATGTTGCTTACTGCGATCCTTTCTACTATCACAGTGGTTGCTGCGTTAACTTGGCTTGATGAGTTGATCGCCTTTATGGGTGCCTCAGGCAACATGGCGCAACTGGCTCACGATTACCTAGTCGTATTGCTGCCGTTCTTTGTTTTGTACTCCTTAGCGTGGGTGCTATCGTGCTTTGTACGTAACGATGCCAACCCAAAACTGGCAACTTACGCGATGTCACTTGGTGCGATTGCTAATCTGTTTTTTGACTACATCTTCATTATTGAAATGGGGATGGGAATGAAAGGTGCTGCGTACGCGACAGCGATTTCTCAAGTCGTCATCGCGGTGATTCTGCTTAGCCACTTTGCACGTAAGAAAGGGTCGTTAGAGTTAAGCTTGAAAGGCATTGGTCTGGACAAAACCAAAGAGATCATCAGCATTGGGGTTCCAACCTTCTTTATCGAAGTGACGTCTGCCATGACCATCGTTTTGTTCAACTATGTGTTGCTAACACAGTTCGGCGAGAGCCATATCATCGCTTATGGCTTAACCACCAACGTTGGCGTTCTTGCTCTGTTTGTCATGGTCGGCATCGCACAAGCGTGTCAGCCAATCATCAGCTTTAACCACGGCGCTACGCGCCCTGAGCGTATCGATGACATCTTAAAGCTGGGATTAAAAGCCGCAATTGGTAGTGGAAGCGTGTTTTTGATTATTGTTTGGCTGTTCGCTCCAAACATCGCCGCAGCGTACCTTGGCAGCAATGATGGTCTCATCACATTGGCTTCAACTGCCGTCAGTTTCTTCTTTCTTGGTGTGCCTTTGATGGGCTTTAACATGGTGATTGCGAACTTGTTCCAAGCGATTGCAAAACCAAAACAAGCCACACTGATTTCATTGAGCCGTGGATTTGTGTTTGTCGCACTGGGCGTCCTGATACTACCTAAACTGTTCCCACAAGACGGTATTTGGGCAAGCATCGTGTTTGCAGAAGCACTCACTGCGGTGATCAGTTTGAGCATGCTGCTGATTTATCGTCGCAGAGCCATGGTATCAAACATCGAACAACAAGCGCAGTTGCTAGTTCAACCAAGCTCAGCCAAATGATAAACTCGGGTTCTATTTCATTCTGTGATTAAAAGGAAATGCGATGAACCCGATTATTGCGCTGCTAAAAGAGAACAACATCAGCGACGAACAAATCAACGAGATTTTTCAGACTCTGACGCAAAACCCTCTAGCGGCAATGGCAACAATCAGCCAACTAGGTTTGCCACAAGACAAGCTACAAATGCTGATGGCGCAAGTGATGCAAAACCCTGCGCTAATCAAAGAAGCCGTAGGCGAGTTGGGATTGGATTTCTCAAAGGTTGAAGAAGCAAAAGAGAAACTTCAAAGCCAAAACCAAGGCAACTAAGTCTTAGCCATTTAGCGCTGAATATAAAAAAGGCCGTTAACCCGAGCATGTGGGTTAACGGCCTTTTTTGTTCCTACTTTGTTTTTGACTACTTTTCTGTCAGCTAATTATTAGCGATTTAAAGACGCGAATTGTTCTGCGGTCATACCGTAGTAAAGCTTGTCGTCAAAGCCTTGCTCTCGTTTGTAGTAGTCTTTCTGACGGCCTTCTTGAGTAAAACCATTTTTCTCTAACGTCTTGTAAGAACCAGCATTAGAAGCGTAGCAATCGGCACTGACTTTATGGGCGTTTAGCTCAGTAAAGCCAATCTCGGTCATCATTTGGCAAGCGCGAGTCGCGACACCTTTGCCCCATGCGCAAGTAGGTAACTGATAACCCACTTCGTAGTTGCCAGCTAAGAACATCACTGCGGTCACCGCACACATTCCCATGTACTGACCTTGTTGGTCACGAATCACGAACGTTGGGCTATCTGGCCAAACACCGTCTTTGATCGCTTGTGCCGTATTTTCAATAATAGGGCCAAAGAAACCCTCATACAGGCTTTTATCAGCAGGAGCGAAGAACAGATACTGATTGACCTTATCGTCGTTCAGCATCTCGATAATATCTTGTAGATCAGAGCCTTGAATCAGTTGGATAGTCAACGATTCATTAAATGGAATGGCTTCGCCTTGTTTTAGTTTTTGATATGACATGTGTTACCTCGTTATCTGCTGAAAATAGTAGCCCAGCGGATAAGAGAAAAATTGGATTTTTGCGACAACTTTCGGGCTGATTAGCAATATATTACGACTCAAAGTCGCCATAGATATCGATGGTTAAGTCACGCTTTTTCAAGTACTTGCTCGGCGTTTTTCTTAGCTGCTGTTTGAGGGTACGAATCAAATGCGATTGGTCACTGAAACCAAATTGCTGTGAGAAGCTCGCCCAATCAATCGCTTCTTGTTGCTTGTAGAGAGTCAAAATCATCTGCTCCAGACGTGCCATTTGTTGATACTGCTTAACGCTCAACCCCACCACTTGCTTGAAACTGCGCTCAAGCGTTCTTCGAGAACAGGCGCACTGTTTGGCTATCTCATCAATATCCATCGCTAACTCGGGTGAGCGTAGCGCTTGAGCATCCATCACGGACACCGCTTTTTGCGATGCCAAAAACGGTTTGGTGCAACAAGGTTCGATATCTAACGCATCTAAATGTCGCTTGATATAGTCCAGCAAACATTGCGGTGA
The DNA here is from genome assembly GCF_002875385.1 of Vibrio sp. 10N.222.52.B12. NCBI lineage: Bacteria > Pseudomonadati > Pseudomonadota > Gammaproteobacteria > Vibrionales > Vibrionaceae > Vibrio > Vibrio sp. 10N.222.52.B12. The sequence goes on from NZ_MDAW01000027.1 coordinate 16,883, forward strand.
ATCTTGCAACTCTAACTGCCATAGACCCAGTTGAAAGCGCACATCAAACGCCGTGTTGAGCCAATCAAACCATTCGCATTGGTTAATTGCAGCTACTTGGGACACATCGCTAAACCGTGACTCAATGGCATACAAACCCTCTGGGCGAAAGGTGATACCAATACGCTTGATGGGAGCCGTATCTTCCAACAACAGTAAATGTTCGTTAGCCGTTAATAAGTGGCATCCTTTGCCAGCAAGCTTAATGTCCCCCGTGTCGTAACTGTAGCCTTGCTCTGGTGGCGTAAAGAGTATATGAGCACGCGGGTTTGGAATAAGGCGCGGCTTGGGGTCAATGACTTCACCTTCTGGCACTTCCAAGTACCAAACTTGATGAATGAGCCATTCGTACTCTGGCAGAGACTGTTTCCAAGCTATCATGATTGTCCTAGTGGTTAGTAAAGATAATGGGCGCAACGTTTTTGCTTAAACATCTGCTCGTTGAGTGTGACTGATTGACGCTCATCTCGCCACGCATTTCTCACCCTGCTCCCTTGCAAGCTTGTTGGATTGCGGTAGGCTTTGAGCAGAGAAAACAAGCCGAACAGAACAAGGAAATACCACGATGCGCGTCGACTACCACCAACGACTGGTTCCTGTGATTCGTTATTTAGAACAACACTTTAATGAACCACTCAACCTGCCAGAAGTGGCTGCGCTGGCGCACCTTTCCCCTTATCACTTTCATCGTACCTTCAAAGCCGTGCAAGGCGAGACATTGGCTGATTTCATTCGACGTTTACGTCTAGAAGCCGCCGCCGATGACTTATTCAAATCCAAACAACCGGTATTGAACATTGCCCTAGAGTACGGATTTTCTAGCTCACAGAGCTTAGCCAAAGCCTTCAAACAACATTATGGCGTTACACCTACGGCCTTTCGTGACTGCGAAAACTACCAGCAGTTTTCTGAATTAGCACGAAACAGCAAGATTGGACACACGTTGCGCAAGAATGGAAACGAAGTAACACCAAGCGATTCATATACTGGCTCTGAACTCACCAAATGGAACATGACAATGGAAACGCAAAACTTTGAAAAAGCAAAACTGGCTTACATTCGCGTAAACGGCCCTTACGGCCAAGGCTATGAAGAGCCATCAGGTCGCCTGTATCAATGGGCAGGAATGAAAGGTTTGGCGGGCAATACCTGCATCTTCATCTACCATGACAATCCTGAAATCACGCCAGACGAGAAGTGTCGCACTGACATCTGCTTGATGGTGCCAGAAGATACGGAAGTTCCGAAAGGGATTGAGCTGCAAGACTTCCCAGGCGGTCAATATGCGGTGATGCGCCAGCACATTACTGACCCGAGCCAATACTCCAAAGCGTGGGATGATGTCATGAGCAAGGTAATTGAATCCGGTATTGAGAACGACGACCGCCCTTGCTTTGAGCTTTACCACAGCTTTGACCCACAAACGCACCATGCAGACGTTAGCTTCTGCACCGCCATCAAATAAACCAAAAGCCTGCATCGTTGCCTGTCTCTTGATCACAAGT
>NZ_MDAW01000028.1:0-13234 GCF_002875385.1 Vibrio sp. 10N.222.52.B12
ATTCCGCCACGACCGCATCTTGAAATCTATTAACCATTAGTTAATTGGTAAAAACTAATCGTTATAATTTTTCTTTCATTAAGAAAGAATGGTGGCTACGACGGGATTCGAACCTGTGACCCCATCATTATGAGTGATGTGCTCTAACCAGCTGAGCTACGTAGCCATCTTTTTGAGCGAGACAATATAAACCTTCACGCTCTAAGTGACAACCCTTTTTCTTAAAGGAATCCCACTTTGGAATAATGGCAGGTCTACCTGGATTCGAACCAGGGAATGGCGGCATCAAAAGCCGCTGCCTTACCGCTTGGCGATAGACCTGCAGGCAGTAGTATTTCTACCACTTAATACATGGTGCGGTCGGAGAGACTTGAACTCTCACACCTTACGGCGCCAGAACCTAAATCTGGTGCGTCTACCAATTCCGCCACGACCGCATCTATTCCTAACAATTCTAATAAAAGAACGTTTAGGAATGGTGGCTACGACGGGATTCGAACCTGTGACCCCATCATTATGAGTGATGTGCTCTAACCAGCTGAGCTACGTAGCCAATACCATGTTTTCCGTTCTCGCCGCTAAGTTGCCTTGTTGTCGGGAACGGCGCGCATTATGCGAAGTTGAGTGAGATCCGTCAACAGTTTTTTTCAATAAATCCCGCAAAATCCATCGTTCGCTTCCTTTTTAAACAAAGAGGCGTGTTTATGATCTAAAACTGGAAATAAATTGGCTTGGAGCGAGGGAGTTTATTTTGTGTTGTTTATGAAAGGTATAAAAAAAGCCAGCATGCTAGCTGGCTTTTTTTGTAAATGAAGTGTTTAAAATTCATTTACTTAGTTATACATTGAAGCGGAAGTGTACAACATCACCATCTTTAACGATGTATTCTTTACCTTCTAGACGCCATTTACCCGCGTCTTTCGCACCGCTTTCACCGTTGAATTGGATGAAATCATCGTAGCCGACAACTTCTGCACGGATGAAGCCTTTTTCAAAGTCAGTGTGGATTTTACCAGCTGCTTTAGGTGCGCTTGCACCAACAGGGATTGTCCAAGCACGAACTTCTTTCACGCCGGCGGTGAAGTAAGTGTGTAGGTTAAGCAGTTCGTAACCCGCACGAATTACACGGTTTAGACCAGGTTCTTCGATACCGAGATCTGCAAGGAACTCTTCACGCTCGTCGTCTTCTAGCTCAGCCATTTCTGATTCGATAGCCGCACATACTGGAACAACTACGTTGTTTTCTTTTTCCGCGTACTCACGTACAGCGTCTAGGTATGCGTTATCTTCAAAACCGTCTTCGTTCACGTTAGCGATGTACATAGTCGGTTTTAGCGTCAGGAAGTTTAGGTAACCTACTGCTGCTAGCTCTTCTTTAGAAAGCTCAACAGTACGTGCCATGCCGCCTTCTGTCAGAACTGGAAGTAGCTTCTCTAGCACAGTCAGTTCGAATTTCGCGTCTTTATCGCCGCCTTTTGCTTTTTTAGCGTTACGCTGAATTGCGCGCTCACAAGCATCAAGGTCAGCCATTGCTAGCTCAAGGTTGATAACTTCAATATCTTCGATTGGAGATACTTTACCAGCAACGTGAACGATGTTGTCGTTTTCAAAACAACGTACAACGTGACCAATCGCGTCAGTTTCACGGATGTTCGCTAGGAATTTGTTACCTAGACCTTCACCGCGTGATGCACCAGCAACGAGACCAGCGATGTCTACGAATTCCATTGTAGTAGGCAGAACTTTCTGTGGGTTAACGATCTTCGCTAGTGCGTCTAGACGTAGATCTGGCACAGGAACCACACCAGTGTTTGGTTCAATGGTACAGAACGGGAAGTTTGCTGCTTCAATACCCGCTTTAGTTAGTGCGTTAAACAGAGTTGATTTACCAACGTTAGGTAGACCAACGATGCCACATTTAAAACCCATGATAGTAACCTTATTCAGCTTTGAACGTGTGGAGGCGATTTTGCGCTTTTGATAGGCCATCCTTTATTAGGATGTCTAGACAGCGAACCGACTCGTCGGCTGCGGCGTCTAGGAGCTCTTGCTCTTTCGCTGGAGCTTTGCCTAGTACAAAACCTGCCACTTTATCTTTGTGTCCCGGATGGCCGATGCCGATACGAAGACGATAAAAATCTTTGTTATTGCCCATTTTGCTAATCGTATCACGTAGGCCATTGTGACCTCCGTGACCACCACCTTTCTTAAACTTAGCGACACCTGGAGGTAAGTCTAGCTCGTCATGAGCAACCATGATCTCTTCTGGTTTAATTTGATAAAACTTCGCTAATGCCGCGATCGCTTTACCAGAAAGATTCATAAACGTGGTGGGGATGAGCAAACGGAGATCCTGGCCATTGACCATAATGCGTCCGGTTAGGCCAAAGAACTTTGGTTCGTTCTTCAGGGTAACGTTGTGAACGCGAGCTAATTCTTCTACAACCCAAGCGCCCGCATTGTGGCGAGTTTTGGCGTATTCTGGTCCCGGATTAGCAAGACCAACAAGAAGTTTGATTGGTTGAGTCAAGGTTAGGATCTCTCTGGAATCTCAAAAAGCGCAGTATGATAGCACAGAATTCTCACAGTGGGCGACCAAGGGATTTTCTGCCTATCGATACAAATAAAAAAACACCCCAAAGAGGGGTGCTTTTAAAATCAGTCTAACTGAAATGTTCGTATTAGTTGAACATTGCAGAGATTGACTCTTCGTTGCTGATACGACGAATCGCTTCAGCTAGCATGCGAGATAGGCTTAGTGTGGTCACTTTGCCAGTTGCAGCCATCTCTTTAGATAGAGAGATAGAGTCAGTTACGATAACTTGGTCAAGAACAGAGTTCTTGATGTTGTCTGCAGCGTTACCAGAGAAAACAGCGTGAGTTGCGTAAGCGAATACACGCTTAGCACCGCGCTCTTTTAGCGCTTCAGCAGCTTTACATAGTGTGCCACCTGTATCGATCATGTCATCAACGATCACACAGTCACGACCTTCAACGTCACCGATTAGGTTCATTACTTCAGAAACGTTTGCACGTGGACGACGCTTGTCAACGATAGCGATGTCGATGTCGCCTAGTGCTTTCGCTGTTGCACGAGCACGAACTACGCCACCTAGGTCAGGAGAAACCACTACTGGGTTTTCTAGACCACGAGATTGCATATCTTCTAGCAGTACAGGCGTACCGAAGATGTTATCAACAGGTACATCGAAGAAGCCTTGGATTTGCTCAGCGTGTAGGTCGATAGTCAGAACGCGGTCAACACCAACGTTAGATAGGAAATCAGCAACAACTTTTGCAGTAATTGGCACACGAGAAGAACGTACACGACGATCTTGGCGAGCGTAGCCGAAGTAAGGAATAACTGCAGTGATACGGCCTGCTGAAGCACGGCGCATTGCATCAATCATAACAACCAATTCCATTAGGTTGTCGTTAGTCGGTGCACAAGTGGATTGAATGATAAAAACATCGCTACCACGAACATTCTCGTTGATTTGAACTGCAACTTCGCCATCAGAAAAGCGAGAAACAGATGCATCACCTAGAGAGATGTAAAGACGATCAGCAATACGTTGGGCTAGTTCAGGTGTTGCGTTACCAGCAAATAGCTTCATATCAGGCACGGTGGAAACCTCGGGTTTGCGTCCAGTTTTAAATAGGTCGGTGTTGGGCTGATTGGTATTCAGCCAAAGTCTCTTTTAGTGGCGAGATATTGCGCCCTTGAGCGACAAATGCCGAGACATTATCAGAGAGTTGTGCAAGGATAGCTTTTGCTTCCGCTTTGCTTGAAAATTCAGCAAAAACGCAAGATCCTGTCCCCGTCAATCTTGACGGCGCGTATTGTAGCAGCCATGAAAGTTGCTTATCAACCTCTGGGTAGAGCATTCGTACAATTTTTTCGCAATCGTTTACGCTTGGCGTGTTTAAAAGCGTTTCTAAATCGCGTTTTGGCGTGTTTCGAGTCAAATCCGGATGAGTGAATATGTCGGCGGTTGCAATGGAAACATTTGGACGAACGACCAAATACCATTTCTCATCTGGATGAGCTGGCGAAAGTTTCTCGCCAACACCTTCCGCAAACGCTGCAAAGCCGCGAACAAAAACGGGTACATCAGCACCAAGCGCAAGGCCGATTTCGGCTAATTCATCATCACTTAAGTGGGTTTGCCATAGGTAATTAAGCGCAACTAAGGCCGTTGCTGCATTGGATGAACCTCCGCCAATACCACCGCCCATAGGTAAGATCTTATGAAGATCGATATGTGCACCGTATGAGCAATTTGCGTAGCGTTGCAATGCTGTGGCGGCTTTCCAGATCAAGTTGTCTTTTAGAGGAACACCTTCAATTTCAGGTGAAATTGTGATCTCGCCAGAGCCATTCGCTTGGATGCTAAGTTCATCGCCGTGATCGACGAATTGGAATAAGGTTTGTAATTCGTGGTAGCCGTTTTCAGTTCGGCCATTGATATAAAGAAAGAGATTCAATTTCGCTGGTGAAGGCCAGCGGGTTGAAAATTCGATCATTGGGTGATGTTCCATTTTATGATCACTAAATTAATTTTTACGTCTGCGGTACTTAGCTTGAGTTTGTTCGGTAATGGCAACGCTTGTTCGTGCCAGGCCACATCCCCATACCGTTGGTAGGCAATGTTCCAATCGTTCATATCAATCTGCTTGTCCAGCGCTTGCAAGGTATTGGTCGCTGAGAGTTGGAAGGAGTCTGCATCCGTTGGAAGGCCAAGTAGCCAATCCGGCATGTGATCAACAGGCATCATTAAGCCCGTTAATCGGTAAATCAATTGGTTGGCATTACGCGCAGAAAGTACTTGGTCGTCATAGGTTTCTACAGTCGCACCTTGTGGTGTAATCGTGAGTTTTAATGCGGTTTGACCAAGTAGAGTAGTTAAGCGCAATTGGCTTAAGGTGGAAGAATGTTTCCAGAAAAAATTCAGACTTTGCCTTTGGTCGGGGCCAATGTAGCCAAGCTTGCCCGTGGCTTGAAAGTTATCAATGGTTTCTAGTCGCTGTTCATGTGCTTGCCACTCAACACTGGTGACACTCTCAGGAACAGAACTACAACCTGCAAGTACTATGCTCGATAAGAGCAAGATGAGAAAGGAGCGTAAGGTCATGTTTGATGGCTTATTAATCAGTTTCATCGGTAATCGCTCACAACTATAGCACTGAAAACAGAGACGAAGGAAAACAAATCCTGCTTACCCTTTCAATAAATGCGTGCTTACAGTAAAATTCTGAACCTATTTTATAACCGATCTCAGAGATACCACGTTAGATGTCCTTGCTTGCTATTGGAATCAATCACAATACAGCGTCTGTTGACTTGCGAGAGAAAGTGGCGTTCGGACCCGATAAACTGGGCCCAGCACTTGAGCAACTCAGAGACCACGAAGCCGTTAATGGCAGTGTGATTGTTTCAACCTGTAACCGTACCGAAGTGTACTGCGACGTAAAGCAAGGAGCGCGAAATAAGCTTATCGACTGGTTAGCCCAGTTCCATCAAGTTAATCAAGAAGACTTGATGCCGAGCCTTTATGTCCATGAAGAGCAAGCGGCGATTAAGCACTTGATGCGTGTTTCTTGCGGCCTTGATTCACTGGTACTTGGTGAGCCTCAGATTTTGGGTCAGGTAAAACAAGCGTTTTCCGATTCCCGAGATCATCAGGCGGTGGATACGTCGATTGATAAGTTGTTCCAAAAAACTTTTTCTGTCGCAAAACGTGTTCGAACTGAAACTGATATTGGTGGTAATGCGGTGTCAGTGGCTTACGCTGCTTGTACACTGGCAAAACACATCTTCGAATCACTTTCTGATTCTACGGTGTTGTTGGTGGGCGCGGGCGAAACCATCGAACTGGTGGCGAAGCACTTAGCCTCCAATGGCTGCAAGAAAATGATTGTGGCTAACCGAACCAAAGAGCGTGCATTGTTATTGGCAGAGCAATTTGGTGCTGAGGTGATCAGCCTGAATGAAATTCCTGACCATCTACCAAGAGCGGATATCGTAATTAGCTCAACAGCGAGTCCGTTACCTATCATCGGTAAAGGCATGGTGGAAACGGCATTGAAAAAACGTCGTCACCAGCCAATCTTGCTTGTAGATATCGCCGTGCCACGAGATGTGGAAGCGCAAGTCGGTGAATTGAGCGATGCTTACTTGTATTCGGTGGATGACTTACAGTCGATCATCGATAACAACATTGAGCAACGTAAAGTCGAAGCGATTCAAGCGGAAGCGATTGTTAGCGAAGAAAGTGCAGCATTCATGACGTGGATGCGCTCGCTGCAAGCGGTCGACAGTATTCGTGATTATCGTAAATCGGCGAACGAAATTCGTGAAGAATTATTGAGTAAGAGCCTACAATCATTGGCAACGGGCGCAGATCCTGAAAAGGTCCTGCGTGAGCTTAGTAATAAACTCACCAACAAACTGATTCACGCTCCGACTCGTGCATTGCAAAGTGCGGCCGAGCAGGGCGAACCAGCAAAATTAACGGTTATCCGCCAGACCCTTGGTTTGGATGATCTGTAACTCACGCTTTTTATTAAGAAAACGACACTATGAAAGCCTCTATTCTGACTAAGCTAGAAACGCTAGTAGAACGTTACGAAGAAGTACAACATCTTCTTGGTGATCCTGATGTAATTGGTGATCAGGACAAATTCCGTGCTCTATCAAAAGAGTACTCGCAGCTAGAAGAAGTAACTCAGTGCTTCCAAGCGTATCAGCAGGCAAAAGAAGATCTAGAAGCCGCTGAAGAGATGGCGAACGAAGACGACGAAGAAATGCGTGAAATGGCGCAAGAAGAGATCAAAGAAGCAAAAGAGGCGATTGAGCGTCTTACCGACGAGCTTCAAATCTTATTGCTACCAAAAGATCCAAACGACGAGCGTAACTGTTTCTTAGAAATCCGTGCGGGCGCAGGTGGTGACGAAGCGGGTATCTTCGCAGGTAACTTGTTCCGCATGTATTCTAAGTTCGCTGAGAAGAAAGGATGGCGCGTTGAAGTTATGAGCAGCAATGACTCAGAACAAGGCGGCTACAAAGAGATGATCGCGAAAGTGAGCGGCGATGGCGTTTACGGTGTGCTTAAGTTTGAATCAGGTGGTCACCGTGTACAACGTGTACCTGAGACTGAATCTCAAGGTCGTGTTCACACTTCAGCGTGTACCGTGGCAGTGATGCCTGAGATCCCAGAAGCGGACTTACCAGAAATCAAAGCAGCCGATCTGAAGATTGATACATTCCGTGCATCTGGCGCGGGTGGTCAGCACGTCAACACCACGGATTCTGCAATCCGTATTACCCACTTACCAACAGGTACAGTAGTAGAGTGTCAAGACGAGCGTTCACAGCATAAGAACAAAGCGAAAGCGATGGCAGTACTTGCTGCTCGTATCGTTCAAGCAGAAGAAGAGCGTCGTGCTGCAGAAGTCTCTGATACACGTCGTAACCTACTAGGTTCTGGTGACCGTAGTGACCGTATCCGTACTTACAACTACCCGCAAGGTCGTGTATCTGACCACCGCATTAACCTAACTATCTACCGTTTGAACGAAGTGATGGAAGGTGACCTGCAAAGCTTGATTGAACCAGTGGTTCAAGAGCACCAAGCAGACCAACTTGCGGCGCTAGCTGAGAACAACTAATCGATGAGCCAAGTTCAATCGATTGAGCAAGCACTGAAAAGTGCAACGGCAATTCTGACAGAAGGCGGCAAAGAGTCGCCTTCTCTCGATGCGGCTGTCCTCCTTTGTCACGTCCTAGGCAAACCAAGAAGCTACCTGCTCACTTGGCCAGAAAGAGCATTAGAAGCGGAACAACAAGCTCAGTTTGAGATGTTGTTAGAAAGACGCATCGCAGGTGAACCAGTGGCTTACATCATTGGTGAACGTGAGTTCTGGTCTTTGCCGTTAAAAGTCTCCCCTTCTACCTTAATTCCAAGACCAGATACCGAACGTTTGGTTGAAGTCGCACTAGATAAAACCTTTGATCAGACCGGGCCGATTCTTGATCTTGGTACAGGCACAGGAGCGATTGCCTTAGCTTTAGCGTCTGAAATGCCAGCGCGTCAAGTGATGGGCGTGGATTTAAAACAAGAAGCAAAAGAGCTCGCAGAGTACAACGCGGCGCAACTAAACATTAAAAATGTGACGTTTGACCAAGGTAGCTGGTTTGAACCTATTGCCAGCGGAACAAAGTTTGCTTTAATTGTCTCCAATCCACCATATATCGACGAAAAAGACCCACACCTATCTCAAGGTGATGTGCGTTTTGAGCCAAAATCTGCGCTTGTTGCAGACGAGAATGGCTTAGCGGACATTCGATATATCTCCGATCTTGCTCGTCAATATTTGCAAGAGGGTGGATGGCTTGCTTTCGAGCATGGTTACGATCAAGGTGATGCAGTACGCGAAATCCTGACGAACTTTGGTTTCGAGCAAGTGATGACAGAAAAAGATTACGGCGATAACGACCGAGTGACGCTTGGTTGCTTTAAGCCAAAATAATAACGAGCAAGTCAGCAGTAAACTTATAAAAGAGAAGAGAAATGTACGTAGCTCTAAAACACATTCACTTGGTGACGATCGCGCTGAGTGCAACACTATTGTCTATCCGATTTGCGTTGTTGATGATGAATTCTCCGAAACTCAACAATCGCTTTCTGAAAATTTTCCCGCATATTGTTGATACCGCGCTACTGCTATCTGGTATCGGTCTGATCATGGTGACCGGCTTTATTCCATTTACGGATGCTGCGCCTTGGTTAACCAACAAGATCACTTGTGTGTTGGCGTACATTGCTCTTGGTTTCTTTGCGATGAAGATGGCGAAGAACAAGTTGCTGAGAATCTTTGCTTTCTTCGGTGCTTTAGGCTGGTTGGTTATGGCCGCAAATATTGCCGTTTCTAAAAATCCAAACCTATTTGGGTAATCTTCATGCTTGAACTTTTTGACGAAGATTTTGACAACATCCCGTTGGTGGAAGGTGCCTTAGAGCTGAACCATTCCATTAACCCAGAAACCAATGTTCATTGGGCAAAACAAGAATTAGAGCGTCTGTACAAAGAAGCAGAAGCGACACTTGTTCATGAAACCGATGAAGAGCAACGCTTTGACTCATTCTTGCGCCTATTCTTCCATGAATGGGGATTTAAAGGGGATGAGCAAGAGTATTTTATCTCTGACAACAGCTTTATTGATAAGGTGCTAGAGCGTAAGAAAGGCATTCCAGTTAGCCTTGGTGCTATTTTGCTTTATCTTGGCAATCGTCTTGGTTTCCCGATGAAAGGGGTGACATTCCCAACTCAGTTCTTGATTAAGCTGGATTGGATGCACAAAACACCAGATTACATTAATCCGTTTAACGGTGAATACGTTGGCGAGAAAATTCTTCAAGCATGGTTGATTGGTCAAGAAGGTCCACTTGCGACGCTTAAACCTGAACATTTTGAAGAAGCCGATAACCCTACGGTCATTGGCCGTTGGTTAGCTTTGATTAAAAGTGCGATGCTGCGTGAAGAGCGCTACACACTGGCACTGCGTTGTACCAATCTTGCGTTGACGTTTGTACCTGATGACCCGTATGAAATTCGTGACCGTGGCTTTATCTTCCAGCAGTTAGAGTGTCTTCAGGTTGCCGCTTCCGATTTTGAGTACTTTATTGACCAATGCCCAGACGATCCGGCATCAGAGCTACTAAAATCACAAGTTAATGCGATGAACGAAAAGCACGTCACGCTTCACTAATTTTATCAATAGGCCGAAAGGCGTATTGAGGACAGACAAAAGAGAATCAAAATGGAACAGAAAATCGTTAATATTGGCGACATTCAGGTTGCTAACGACAAGCCATTCACACTGTTTGCTGGTATGAACGTTCTTGAGTCTCGTGATCTTGCTATGCAGATCTGTGAGCACTATGTAAAAGTAACCGACAAGCTTGGCATTCCTTACGTATTTAAGGCATCGTTCGACAAAGCAAACCGCAGCTCTGTCCATTCATACCGTGGCCCTGGTCTAGAAGAAGGTATGAAGATCTTCCAAGAACTGAAAGACACGTTTGGCGTAAAGATTATTACTGATGTTCATACTGAAGCACAAGCTCAACCAGTGGCAGACGTGGTTGACGTTATTCAGCTTCCTGCATTTCTAGCTCGTCAAACTGACCTTGTTGAAGCAATGGCGAAAACAGGCGCGGTTATCAACGTGAAGAAACCTCAGTTCATGAGTCCAGGCCAAGTGGGTAACATTGTTGAGAAGTTCGCAGAATGTGGTAACGAAAACATCATCCTATGTGAGCGTGGCTCTTGTATGGGCTACGACAACCTAGTTGTAGACATGCTTGGTTTTGGTGTAATGAAAAACGCATCGAAAGGCAGCCCAATCATCTTTGACGTAACACACTCACTACAAATGCGTGATCCATCGGGCGCGGCATCTGGTGGTCGTCGCGAGCAGACGGTTGAACTGGCAAAAGCGGGCTTAGCAACAGGCATTGCGGGTCTGTTCATCGAAGCGCACCCGACTCCAGACCAAGCTCGCTGTGATGGACCATCTGCATTGCCTCTAGACAAACTAGAGCCGTTCCTAGCGCAAATGAAATCGCTAGACGATCTAATCAAGAGCTTTGCAGACATCGATATCAAATAATCGATCGTTGTGAATGTTTGAATGAAATGGTCAGCCCGCGTGCTGGCCATTTTTGTATCGACACATTGATTCTGCCTCACTATCCTTTTCTCGCTTCCTTACCCCACCTTGATTATGTCTATAATCTGTTTAAATTTGCGGCTGTTCAGTTCGCATAAGTAAAGTGCGTCGCAGAAACATGAAATCAATATGTTAGTGTTTTACACTATCTCAAGTTTTTGCGTCTCAATAAGTAAGAGTTGAGTTAGTTCTTCTCATTGAGCGTGCAATGCAGTGGACCCCAGACGATAAAAAGGTAAAACAATGAAGCAACGCCTGATTGTAAAAACCGCTTTAAGCGCCGCTATTCTGGCTACTTTAGCCGGATGTGCAACGCAACCAGCACACGAATGGAATGAAGATACAACGTACAAATTGACCGTACTGCACACCAACGATCATCATGGTCGTTTCTGGCAGAATAAATACGGCGAGTACGGCATGGCTGCGCGTAAAACGCTGATTGATGAACTGCGCGCAGAGATTCAAGCGGAAGGGGGCAGTGTGCTACTCCTATCAGGTGGCGACATCAACACAGGTGTACCTGAGTCTGACTTGCAAGATGCAGAGCCTGACTTTAAAGGCATGAGCAAAATTGGTTACGATGCGATGGCGCTCGGTAACCACGAGTTCGACAACCCACTAGAAGTGCTATTCAAACAGCAAGAGTGGGCAAACTTTCCGATGCTGTCTGCCAACATTTACGACAAAGAAACTGGCAAGCGCTTGTTCCAACCTTATGCCATGTTCAACAAGCAAGGCATCAAGATCGCTGTTATTGGTTTAACCACTGAAGACACGGCGAAGCTAGGTAACCCTGAATTTATTGGCGAGGTTGATTTCCGTGACCCGAAAGAAGAAGCGAAGAAGGTCATCGCTGAGCTAAAAGAAACTGAGAAGCCAGACCTTATTTTTGCAGTGACACACATGGGCCATTACGGAAATGGCAACCGTGGTGTGAATGCTCCCGGTGATGTGGCATTGGCTCGCTACCTAAATGAAGGTGACTTGGACATGATAGTGGGTGGTCACTCTCAAGAGCCTGTTTGTATGGAAGGTCCGAACGTCATCAAAAAGAACTTCATGCCAGGTGATGAATGTAAACCTGATGTGCAAAATGGGACTTACATTGTGCAAGCGTATGAATGGGGTAAGTTTGTTGGCCGCGCGGATTACGAATTCCGTAATGGTGAGCTTTCTATGGTGAGCTACGATCTGATTCCAGTCAACTTGAAGAAGAAAATCAAAGTGAACGGCGAATCACAACGTGTGCTGATTCAAGATGAGATAAACCAAGATGAGACATTGCTTGAGTTTTTACGCCCTTATCAAGAGCAGGGTCAAGACAAGCTCAATGTGAAGATTGCTGAATCGAATGGGAAACTTGAAGGCGACCGTAACGTGGTTCGTTATCAGCAAACCAATCTTGGCCGTCTAATCGCAACCGCGCACATGGAGCGTGCGAAAGCAGACTTTGCTGTCATGAACTCAGGTGGCGTGCGTGACTCCATTGAAGCCGGTGATATTACCTACAAAGACGTACTAACGGTACAACCGTTTGGCAACATGGTTTCTTACGTCGATATGTCGGGTAAAGAAGTCTTAGATTACTTAAATGTAGTCGCAACTAAGCCCGTAGATTCAGGTGCTTATGCTCAGTTTGCGGGCATTTCTATGACTGTGGAAAATGGCAAGGTTTCGAACGTATTCATTGGTGAAAAGCAGTTACGCCTCGATGGCCAATACCGCTTTACCGTACCGAGCTACAATGCGTCAGGCGGTGATGGCTACCCGAAAGTAAATACGCATTCAGGCTACGTCAATACAGGGTTTACAGATGCAGAAGTGTTGAAAGAGTTCTTACAAACGCACAGTCCGATTGACGTAAATGAGTATGCCCCTTCTGGTGATATTGTTTACAAGTAAAAAGCGATTGACTCAAACTCGCGGATACCATTAACTTAAAGCGCTGCTACCGATAACGGAGCAGCGTTTTTTGTTTTATGAGGAGAATCTTGATGACTCCGGCCATTAATCTTGCGAAAAAGAAAAAAGTATCACACACCATTCACCAGTACGAGCACGACCCACGAGCGGACAGCTATGGATTAGAAGCGGCAGAAGTATTGGGACAAGATCCAAAGAAAGTCTTTAAAACGCTGCTGTTCTGTTTGAACGGCGAGCCTAAAAACCTAGCCGTTGCCATTATTCCTGTCGACCAAAAGCTGAATCTTAAATTGGCAGCGAAAGCGGCGAAGGGCAAAAAGGCCGATATGGCTGATCCGGAAATTGCACAAAAGACCACAGGATATGTTGTTGGTGGGATTAGCCCACTTGGACAAAAAAAAGCGCTGCCTACCTTTCTACATGAAAGTGCAACAGATCAAGACACCATCTGCGTGAGTGCGGGTAAGCGTGGTTTAGAAATCGAGTTAGCCCCGAAAGATTTGCTGAGTTTAACTCGTGGTCAATTTGCACCGCTGTGCTTGTAAGTTGAAGATGACCCGTCCTGATATGGGT
>NZ_MDAW01000029.1:0-29918 GCF_002875385.1 Vibrio sp. 10N.222.52.B12
GCGATGAACCTTTTTTATTGCGAGTTTGCTATTAAAAGCACTTCGCAAATTATGCACGAGTTTGCGCGTATGCCGCTAGCTCATCCATAGAAGTCTTAGCAACCACTTCACCATCGATGTAGTAAGTCACAAAGTCACCTTCACGAACACCCATTAGCGTCGCTTTCTCACCGTTGTTGTAAGTGATATCCATTTGAACTGTGTTCTCGTCAAGCTGTTGCATTTGACCTTGTTCGATAACACGGTTGTTCGTTAGAGGACCAACAGGTGCAGTGGTTAGAGATTTATCTAACTGGTGGTTTACGTCGATGTAAGTATCCATCTTCTTGTCAAAGATGTGTGGCTTACCGTTTAGCGGGTTTTTACCAGTCCAAAACTCTAGTGAGTTGAACACGATGTAGTCAGCCGCAATAGCAACACCGTAAACTGGCGCCATTAGCATGTTTAGACCACCACGAGCGTAACGGTTATCAACAGCTTTCAAGTTGAAGCCCATAACGTAACCCGTTACAGCGTTGCTGCCTACACAGCCAGAAAGAGAAACTGCTACAGCAGTTAGTGCGCCAATTTTAGCGATCGCCTTTTTCATCAAAACCTCTAGTTAGATAGTATTAGGTCAAAAATTCGGCGGGGATAGTAGCGGATAAAAACCTTAGGTAAAAGACAGTTTTTCTCGAAAAAAATATTAGTATTAAATTTAACACAGTCTTATTTTTGTGATGAATATAACAATTTAAAACACAGCGTACAGCTACTCAATTAACACAAGAATTTCCCAAATGTACTTACACAAGCCATACACTTGGTGAATTTTTAATCTTTTCAATAAAAATTATTGTTCGTGACATTAAGAAGAATGATTAGTGTGATTTTGAACCAGTTGTTACATTGTTGCTAACGTATTCGATAGAGATGGTTTATGGCCAGAAGTAAAAAAAGCAAGGTGTTTGAGCTACTAGGACACCAAGTTCAACCAGGACAACGATTAGAAACCGAATTTGAAGCGGCGCAGCTTTACACACACTCTCCTCTTTCTATCCCTGTGGAAATTATCCACGGTAAACAAGAAGGTCCGGTGTTAATGGTAAACGCAGCAATCCATGGTGACGAGCTGAATGGCGTAGAAATCGTTCGTCAGATGATCAACCAACTGGACCCTGCAAAACTAAAAGGTACTGTGATTGCCGTGCCTATCGTTAACGTGTTTGGCTTCATCCATAAATCTCGCTACCTGCCAGACCGTCGCGATCTAAACCGTTGCTTCCCAGGCAGTGAAAAAGGCGCGTTGGCTTCTCGTATGGCACATGGGTTCTTCAACAACATTGCTAAGCGTTGTGACTATATTCTGGATCTTCACACGGGTGCGATTCACCGAACGAACCTACCTCAGATCCGCGCTAACTTGAGCAACCCAGAAACACTGCGCATCGCAAAAGCATTTGCAACCCCAGTGATCGTAGACTCTGCTCTACGTGATGGCTCTCTACGTAGTGAAGCAGAGAAGTGCGACATTCCTGTACTGACTTATGAAGCAGGTGAAGCGCTACGCTTTGATCCATTGTCGATCAGTGCTGGTGTACTAGGTGTGCAACGTGTGATGCAGGCTATCGGCATGCTACGTGCGAGCCGCAAAAAGCTACCAGAGCCAATCATTGCCAAATCCACCAGCTGGGTTCGCGCATCGGGCAACGGTATCCTACGTACGGTTGTGAACTTAGGTGATAAAGTAGAAGAAGGCGAGACTCTCGCTTACATCAGCTCGCCTTTAGGTCATGACGAGCTAGAGCTGTTAGCACCAAAAGGCGGTATCGTAATTGGCCAGCAAACACTGCCACTGGTTAATGAAGGTGATGCTATTTTCCATATTGCCTACTTTAAGCAAGACGATGATGTAGTTGAGCAAACAGTAGAAAGCTACATTGAAGAGCTGACTGAGTTTGATGTCGACCAAGTAACAACGGGGCAAATCCCGCTAGAAACGCAACAATAATTGCGAACTAGTATAGAAAGCTAACTTCCAAGCCCAGACTCCTTGTCTGGGCTTTCTTTTGTCGTTCAAATAGACACACTCACTAACTAACAGACCAAAAACCAAACAATAATCCAATTTACCGTCTAATCGTGGGTATAAAAGTTTACAGGAAAACCAAAAACCATTATTGATAACTAATCTCATTATCATTTATTAATCTTTTCAGCATTCATATAATCCCCGCCTCTCAAATTACGATAACAAATGAATATGAAACGATTATCGACCCATCGCTTAAAAGTAAGCCTTGTCTCGCTCGCAATGCTCAACTCAATTTCTCTCCATGCAACAGAAAGCGTCGACGAAGAACTCGAAGTCATTGGTGTCCGCTATGCCAAACCGATTACCGTCGCAGAACCCGCTGAAACCATCATTGATTGGACCCAAATCGAAGAACAACAATACTCTAACTTCGCTGAAATGATTGATGCTGTGCCGGGGGCAACGCTCGACGGCGGGGCGCGTTCTGGTGGGGAACGCATTAATATTCGCGGTTTCGATAACCCTAGCGACATCGCCGTGTTTGTTGATGGGGCTCCAATTGGTTTCCAGCAATACCGCTACGGCACCTTCTTCTTTGACCCATTCTTAATTGGTGAAGCGGAGATCATCAAAGGCGCACATGACTACCGCGCTCTAAACGGTAAGTTTGGTGGGTCTATCCGAATCAAAACCAAAAGCGTTGACGACCTGCTTGGAGGGGATCGCAACTTCGGCGTTCGTGCGTCAACGGGTTATAACAACAATGGCGAAGAGAACTCATACACCCTCTCCTTTTATGGCAAAAATGGTGCTGGCTTTTACTTCCTCGCAAATGGTTCAGTAAAAGACTCCGACGACATTAAAGTGGGTGGCGGTAAAACACTAGATTACTCAGGTTACGAACAAGAAAACATGCTCGTCAAAGTTGGGTACGAAAATGATGACCATGAATTTGAAATCAGTCACACACGATACAAAGATGAAGGCCGTAAACCATGGGCTAACCGTCGTGGCCAAATGCCAACCATTTCGGATTACAACATCAAAAAATATGGTTCGTTAGAAAAAGCACAATACGCTTACACGGTCTACAACGAATACAAAGACAATACGACGACAATCTCCTACCATTATATGCCGACTAGCCCGTACATTGATTTCAACATAAAAATGGCGCGTTCTGAAAACGACCGTCATTGGGTTCGTCCAGATATTGCCTTTGAAAAAATGTTCGTTTCCGTTGGCAGTTATGGTCATGAATCTTGGCTAAGCTACGAACGTGATTACATTGATGTATTCAACCAAGCGCAAATTGGTGACCAT
This sequence comes from Vibrio sp. 10N.222.52.B12, assembly GCF_002875385.1. Classification (NCBI taxonomy): domain Bacteria; kingdom Pseudomonadati; phylum Pseudomonadota; class Gammaproteobacteria; order Vibrionales; family Vibrionaceae; genus Vibrio; species Vibrio sp. 10N.222.52.B12. Next base: position 3,338 of record NZ_MDAW01000029.1, read on the forward strand.
GCACTGGTTACGGGTCTTCAGTATCAAAAAACGGATCGTGATTCGTTAGTTTTCAATGCTTCTTACGATAATAAAGAGTCGAAAAACTACGGTTGGTATACCCCGTACTATGAACCATCGGGTACTCAGTCTATTTACGCGGCCTACATTGCTGACCACTATCAGGCAACCGACCGCCTGACGATTACTCCTTCTCTGCGTTATGAGTACATCTCCAGCGAAGGGAAAGGTAATGCGGCGCCAGATTACAATGATCCAGCAGCCGGCCATGACTATAGTGAAACAAGCCACAAAGGCTTTAGTCCACGTTTGGATATCGATTTTGACGCGACCAACAATACTCGTTTGAACTTCTCTTATGCATACGCCTTAAAAGCTCCAACCGTCGATAACATTTACTCTGTGCAATATGCTCGAGCAACAGCCACCGCTACGGCACGCGATCTCGATGTTTCTCGTATTCATGCTTATCAAGCCAGTGTGATTAATTTGGCCAAAGGATTGGTTAGCGAGCGCGACAACCTCGCAACAGAACTGACATTGTTCTATAACGATGTGAGTGACACTGTTGATATCCGAACCGGTGAAAACTTAGATAAAGACAGCGGTGATATTCAAAGTTGGAGCACAAACCTAGATGGCTTCAAGAACTATGGCTTCGAGTTGATTTCACAATACCGTATTAACGATTTCTATAGTGATTTCTCAGCGAGTTACATTCGCGGGAAAAATAAAGGTAGCTTATCGGATTCAACCGGCTCGGATGATGACTACCCGGGCGTCCCGCCCTTGAATATTAATCTCGGTTTGGGCTACGAATGGCTTCCGGGACTGCGCTCTGGTTGGGAAGTTCGTTGGTACGATGCTCAAACCAAAACAGACGCGGCTGGTGATAACTTAAAAGTGAAATCACCAAGTGAGCAATACACGTTGCAAAATGCTTATGTCACTTGGGAAGTTCAGCAGGTGAAAGGGTTAAGTGTTGGAGCGGTCGTGAATAACTTAACAGACCGTTATTACGAAGCTTACCTATCTAATGGCGTGCCTTCTCCGGGCCGAGAAGTGAAGGTCCAACTAACTTATCAATACTAATCAGGCTTTGTCTGATTACGAACCGAACCAAATTCGGAGCATACGTACTTGCTCCGAATTTTTCTTTTTATTCACCGTCACTTTTCACAGTATATCTAATGAAGAAGATTCAAATTACTTTTTTACTAACAAGAACGTTAATCACAATTGGCCTCGCCTTCCTCACTGCTCCAAGCTACTCACAAGAGAATATCTCGCAGTATTTAATGGCTCAGAATAAGACACTACCAGTAGAGGATCATTACGCTGCCAACATTTCAGATAACTTAAATCTAGACGCTCAGCCTGAAGCTTTGACTTGGGGAGAAAATGGGAAGTCAGGTCACTGTAACTACGCAAAAGGTGAGATTACCGAGGCAAGAGACTATGACTACGGTGAAGCTACCGATTTGTCAGATGGATTACGCCACATTGATTTGCAGCCAGTTCACACACCTAAAAAACTGCGCAAAGACCATACGTACAATACCGCTTCATCAGGAAGTTCAATGACATTCTCTGTTTCCTCTGACTGCTTATAACGACACAAATAAAAATGCCCCGAGATTAATTCGGGGCATTTTCAAATTCATTGTCGATGGTAGTCAATCACCATCAAACACACTGCGATTACTCTTCGTCAGTGTCTACGTCTGCTTCACGAGCTTGACGAGCTTCTTCTTTGCGAACTTTTGCCGCTAGTTGCTCTGCTTCACGCTCTTGACGTTGTAATGCTTTGCGCTCGTTACGAACTACTTGGTTTTGTACAAAACCTGCAAGTTCCTGCTCAGCCCAAGCTTGTGCTTTCTCTTCGCTGTCAAAACCAGTTTCACGTTTTGATACCACTACTTTACGAGAAGTCACCTGACGAGTGATCTCTGCGCTCCAACCGTTACGTTTTTCAGTTACGCGGATAGCAAATTTTGGATTTTTAGCCATTTCTTTCATTTCCTAAGGGATTAATCAGGGATTCGGTCAACTTGATAACTCCATCTAAGCTGAGCTGTTTAACACCATCCCTTGGTAAGCGCGGTATTAGAGCATAAAAGTTACCGAAACGCTGCAAGTTTTTTAAGGGAGACGGGAGACGATTTCATTTGGAATACTTAGGAACAAATACTGTCAACACCTATTGAGTCCATGCATTGACCTCTAGTATTCCAGTACACACATCTCAATTCCTACAGCGAAGCCTTCCCGACTCTCGAAGCGCAGCGTCCTGTAGGACGAAGTCTGTTCTCGATTCTTAAATAAAGAAAGCGCCGGTCTCTCAACCAGCGCTTATCGATTTTCGTTAACGTTGACGAACGACGTCGTGATTAACCGATGTTCTTGCGTGCGTTTTGGAACATACGCATCCAAGCACCGTTCTCACCCCAACCTTCTGGAGACCATGAGTTCGCAACTGTACGGAATACACGCTCTGGGTGCGGCATCATGATAGTTACGCGGCCATCTTGAGTCGTTAGACCCGTGATTGCATTTGGCGAACCATTCGGGTTGTTCGGGTATTGCTGAGTCGCATTACCGTGGTTATCCACGTAACGAACTGCAACCGTGCCTGACGCTTCAATCGCGGCTAGGTGGTCAGCATCACGCACTTCTACGCGGCCTTCACCATGAGAAACTGCGATTGGCATGCGAGAGCCTGCCATGCCATCGAAGAATACAGAATCAGATTTCTGTACTTCCACTAGGCTAAAGCGAGCCTCAAAACGCTCAGATTCGTTACGAACGAAGCGTGGCCATAGGTCTGCACCTGGGATTAGCTCTTTCAGGTTCGATAGCATCTGACAGCCGTTACATACACCTAGAGAGAAGGTATCTTCACGCTGGAAGAAGCCTTCAAACTGGTTGCGAGCTTGCTCGTTGAACAGGATAGACTTAGCCCAACCTTCACCCGCACCAAGTACGTCACCGTAAGAGAAGCCACCACAAGCGACTAGGCCCTGGTACTCTTCTAGAACCGCTTGACCGGTTAGGATGTCGCTCATGTGAATATCGGTTGCTTCAAAGCCTGCACGGTCAAAGGCTGCTGCCATCTCAACGTGAGAGTTAACGCCCTGCTCACGTAGGATTGCCATCTTAGGCTTAGCGCCCTTATTTATCATAGAACCGGCAATGTAAGGTGCTGCAATGTCTTCATTTACATCGAAGCTTAGCTTAACGTTTAGGCCAGGATCTGAGTTGTCTTTCTTCGCTTCATGCTCTTGGTCAGCACATGCTGGGTTATCACGTAGACCTTGCATCTTATGCGTAGTCTCCGCCCAGATAGTACGTAGTTCAGTACGATTACGCTCTAGAACTACCGTGTCACCAGAAGTAATCACTAGCTCATCAGATGCTTCTACTGAGCCGATTACATGAGAACATGCCTCAAGACCGTTTGCTGATAGCGTTGAAAGTACCGCGTCTAAATCTTCGTTCTTAACCTGAAGTACTGCACCTAGCTCTTCGTTAAATAGTGCTGCTAGTACGTCTTCACCTAGGTCAGCAATATCTGCTTTCACACCACAGTGACCTGCGAATGCCATTTCAGCAAGAGTCACGAATAGACCGCCATCACCTTTATCGTGGTAAGCCACTACTTGGTCATTCGCGACTAGGGCTTGAACGCCTTCGTAGAAGCCTTTCAGTTGTACTGCGTTGTCTACATCTGCTGGCTTATCACCAAGCTGCTTATAAACCTGTGCAAGCGCTGTTGCGCCTAGACGGTTTTGACCATTACCTAGGTCGATGAGTACAAGGCTAGAAACACCTTTGTCAGTACGAAGCTGAGGAGTAATCGTCTTACGAACATCTTCAACACGTGCAAACGCAGTAATAACAAGAGATAACGGAGACGTTACTTCTTTCTGCTCGCCGTTCTCTTCCCACTTGGTCTTCATCGACATTGAGTCTTTACCAACTGGGATAGTTAGACCAAGCGCTGGACATAGCTCTTCACCAACTGCTTTCACTGCTTCGTAAAGACCTGCGTCTTCACCCGGGTGACCTGCTGGAGACATCCAGTTTGCAGACAGTTTAATGTGTTTGATATCACCGATGTTTGTCGCTGCGATGTTTGTGATTGCTTCACCAACCGCTAGACGAGCCGACGCACCAAAGTCTAGTAGAGCAACTGGTGTACGCTCACCCATCGACATCGCTTCACCGTGGTAAGTGTCGTAACTTGCTGCTGTTACTGCGCAGTTAGCAACAGGAACCTGCCACGGGCCAACCATTTGGTCACGCGCTACAAGACCAGTCACCGTGCGATCACCGATCGTGATTAGGAATGTTTTTTCTGCAACCGTAGGTAGACGTAGAACGCGATCCACGGCTTCATTTAGCTCGATACCGTCACGGTTAACCGCTGGGTTATTCGCTTTAAGCGTTTTCGCATCACGGTGCATCTTAGGCGTCTTACCAAGAAGTACATCCATTGGCATGTCGATTGGCGTGTTGTCGAAATGCGAATCTTCAAGTTTCAGTTCACGCTCTTCCGTTGCTACACCTACTACGGCGTATGGTGCGCGCTCACGCTTACAGATTGCGTCGAATACTTCCATATTCTCTGGCGCAACTGCCATTACGTAACGCTCTTGAGATTCGTTACACCAGATCTCAAGTGGGCTCATGCCCGGCTCGTCGTTTGGTACGTCACGCAGTTGGAATATACCACCGCGTTCGCCATCGTCTACAAGCTCTGGAAGTGCGTTAGAGATACCGCCCGCGCCCACATCGTGGATAAATGCGATTGGGTTAGCATCACCAAGCTGCCAACAACGGTCGATCACTTCCTGACAGCGACGCTCCATTTCTGGGTTTTCACGCTGTACCGATGCAAAATCTAGGTCTTCTGCTGATTGACCAGATGCCATAGAAGAAGCAGCTCCACCGCCAAGACCGATGTTCATTGCTGGACCACCAAGTACGATTAGGCTTGCACCGACTGGGATCTCTTTCTTCTGAACGTGCTCGTCACGGATGTTACCCATACCACCAGCAATCATGATTGGCTTGTGGTAACCACGAACCTCTTCACCTGCGTGCGAGTTCACTTTTTCTTCGTAAGTACGGAAGTAACCAAGTAGGTTTGGACGACCAAATTCGTTGTTAAACGCCGCGCCACCCAATGGACCTTCTAGCATGATGTCTAGAGCGTTAACGATACGACCTGGTTTACCGAAATCTGTTTCCCATGGCTGTTCAAAACCAGGAATACGTAGGTTAGATGTTGTGAAACCAACTAGACCTGCTTTTGGCTTACCACCGATACCAGTCGCGCCTTCATCACGGATTTCACCACCAGAACCAGTAGAAGCACCCGGCCAAGGAGAGATAGCAGTTGGGTGGTTGTGCGTTTCCACCTTCATTAGGATGTGCGCTTTCTCTTGGCTGTAACCGTACTGGCGAGTTTCCGGGTTCGGGAAGAAGCGACCTACATCTGAACCCACCATAACTGCTGCGTTATCTTTGTATGCAGACAGAACGTTTTCTGGTGTGGTTTCAAACGTGTTTTTGATCATCTTGAACAGAGACTTCTCTTGCTTAACGCCATCGATAGTCCAGTCTGCGTTGAAGATCTTGTGACGACAGTGCTCTGAGTTCGCTTGTGCAAACATCATTAGCTCAATGTCAGTCGGGTTGCGTTCTAGCTTCTTTACGAACGCATCGTAAAGGTATTCGATTTCATCATCTGCAAGTGCAAGACCTAGGGTAACGTTTGCGTTTTCAAGCGCAGCACGACCGCCTTTTAATAGGTCAACGTCTGCTACAGGAGCAGGTTCTGCCGCTTGGAATAACGCATTTGCTGCATCGAAATCAGTAAATGTCACTTCCATCATGCGATCATGGATGAGTGCTTTTACATCAGCAATTTGAGCATCGTTAAAAGGAGTCGATGTCTCTACGTAGTATGCAGTGCCGCGCTCAAGACGTTTTACTTTGTCTAGACCACAGTTGATAGCGATATCAGTAGATTTAGAAGACCAAGGCGAAATAGTGCCCGGACGAGGCGTAACAAGAAGTAGAAGACCTTCTGGCTCATGCTCTTCGATCGTAGGACCGTAAGTCAGCAATTTTTCCAGTTTTTCCAACTCTTGAGCATCAAGGTCAGACTTTAGATCCGCAAAGTGCATGAACTCTGCGTAAATGCCAGTGACAGGCAGATCTTGTTCACGACAAAGTTCCAGTAGTTTATTAACACGAAACTCAGAAAGAGCTGGGGAGCCACGCAAAATTCTCATGTGCTTAGGTCTCTTATTGCAAGTGATTAAGGTGATATTGGAATAAATTCAGTGGGTTATACTGTTTTCTTCGAAGCTATTCCCGAAGGTTTTTCAAACCTATGCCGATGCCACCTCTTCGTTGCGAGCGCATTATATAGCAATTGTTTTTGTGATGTAACACCAAAAGCAACCGTTTGCGTCATTTTTTTCGTCAAATTTGATTTATACCCAAGTGACTTCAAGATTCAGGGTTCAGAGCAGTGTCACTGATTCAAGTTCAAGGAAAGCAACGCCGTGTAATAGCAAGCTCTTTCCAAGTTGTTTAACGATGAAATTGTTTCAGTGACACGCTCCCAAAGGGCGAGTTGCCTTGGCTCGAATGCATCGTTACCAATTATCAATTTAGAATCACTAGATTTTCAAATTGTTGCTTCGCTTTCAAACCAAGTCATTCTCGCTGAACCAAGTATCTCGAGGTTACTTGGGTATCCTTAAATGTCGATAAATCACACAATGTCGCACTCTATCTGCCTGATTCACTTTGCCCAACCAGCTCGCTTTGATATAAAGGCAACTAGAAATTTATCGAGACGTACCGAATTAATGCAAATAAGTCAGTTCAACCGACTCAAGCGCAGCGCCCTACTTTTCGCGTCTGTGCTTTTACTTTCTGCTTGCCAGATTGAATCGGAGCCAAAAAGTGAATTCGAGCAAATCCAAGAGCGTGGTGTCCTACGTGTTGGCACGCTAAACAACCAACTCTCCTACTACATCGGACCTGATGGCCCGGCAGGTTTGGATTACGAACTGGCACGAAAATTTGCTGAGCAATTAGGTGTGAAGCTGGAGATTCGACCGGCGTTTCGCCAAGCAGATCTCTTCCCTGCATTAAAGAAAGGCGACATCGATATTATTGCGACAGGTTTAAACCAAACTTCTGAAGCTGTACAACGTTTTCGTCCTGGACCCGCTTACTATTACGTCAGCCAACAAGTGGTTTATAAAAAAGGTCAGCTTCGTCCTCGCGACATTAATCAGCTGATCAATTATCAAGCTAAAAAAGACAGTAATGCGGAAGAAGGTTCAAATGCTGGGGCAGAAACTCTTCAGATAGTTGAACAATCTCAGTTTGTTCCAACCTTATCGGCGCTACAGAAACAATACCCAGACTTCCAATTTGAGATTGTTGGTGATGCGGATACGCGAGATCTACTCAAGCATGTCTCTACAGGTGAGTTACGTTTTACGGTAACCGATTCAGTAGAACTGTCTTTGGCACAGCGCCTGTATCCGGATCTTGCTTTAGCCTTTGAATTGACAGAAGACCAACCCGTATCTTGGTTTACTCGTCGCTCTGAAGATGAAAGCTTCTACGCAATGTTGATCGAGTTCTTCGGCAACATTAAACAATCTGGCGAACTGGCGACTTTAGAAGAGAAGTACATTGGACATATCGAAGCCTTCGATTATGTCGATACTCGTGCTTTTATACGCGCACTGGACAATACCTTGCCTAAATGGGCACCGCTGTTCCAAAAATACAGTGAAGAGTTTGATTGGCGCTTGATTGCTGCATTGGCTTATCAAGAGTCTCATTGGAAACCAAAAGCGAAGTCGCCGACTGGCGTTCGTGGCATGATGATGCTCACGCTCCCTACCGCAAAAAGTGTTGGTGTAACAGATCGTCTTGATCCGGAACAATCCGTACGCGGTGGCGTGGAATACCTACGTCGTATTGTCGCACGTGTTCCAGATTCAATTAATGAACATGAAAAGATTTGGTTTGCCTTAGCATCATACAACGTGGGTTATGGTCATATGATGGACGCACGACGCCTGACTAAAGCACAAGGCGGCGATCCAAACGCGTGGGCAGATGTTAAAGAGCGTCTACCCTTACTGCGCCAGAAGCGCTTCTACAGCCAAACACGTTATGGTTATGCTCGTGGTGATGAAGCACGCAACTATGTTGAAAACATTCGTCGCTACTATCAATCCATCATTGGTCATGTCAGCCAAAAGCCTGCGATTGACGAAGACACAGAAGATCTGCAAGTCATTCCACCACTCTCCCCAGATCTGTTAACGTCTGGAGCGGTGGAAACCTTAGCTGAGCAAGTTTCGGGAGCGGTCGAGACAACACCAAGTACTGAGGCCAGCCCAACTCAAAATGCAGAGCAAACGCCGAATCCAAAAGAAGAATAAACCTTTCGAAAATAGCGAGCTAACAGCTCGCTATTTTTTTATTGAGTCGACAACAGAAACTCACTAGAATCCCGTCTTTCGAGCTCATTTATCTAGCCAGTTTTTTCGTGGAATACCGAGTAACGGAAGAGAAACAGTGAGCTCAATTGGTCACCCTCTCCTTGATATGATGTCACCATCATCCATGAGTATGCATCATAAGAATGACATCTATTGATCATGAATCGGATACTTTGCTATGCGAGTGTCGGAGAGTGTGTTCGTTGTCTGCAAGAGGTTCTGATAATGAGAAAACGCAGAGTGCAGTCAAAACGTTTGAATAAAACAGTGGCTGCTAACCGCCGTAAGCGCACGCTTACAACCATGAAAAGAAAAGTCAGTGCACGTAATCGTGTTTTCGTTCACTTAGTGAATCACTGAAAACTTGAAGCAAACATCTACTGCACGGTAGGTGTTTGCTAAAAACAACCATCAAACTCCCTGTTATTCGTCTTTTGTTCCCTGTTCATTGTCCAACGCTTTTTGCGCCTGCTTCTTCGCTTTAATTTCTTTACGACGACGTTTAAAGAACGCCTGTAACTGACCTCTGCACTCCTCTTCCAGCAAACCGCTTTCTACTGTCGCATAATGATACGCGGCTTGGCTCTCAAACAAATTCAGAACGGTCCCTGCAGCGCCAGCTTTAAGGTCTGGTGCTCCATATACCACGCGCTTTACTCGACTGTGTAGTAACGCACCTGCGCACATAGGGCACGGCTCTAAGGTCACATAGAGCGTAGTATCAAGTAAACGGTAGTTCTCGAACACCTCACCCGCTTTACGCAAGGTTTGGATCTCAGCATGAGCGGTCGCATCGTGCGAACAAATAGAGCGGTTCCAACCTTCAGCAACCACTTCACCATCTTTCACAAGCACTGCCCCAACAGGCACTTCCCCTTCCGCTTCAGCTTGCTCTGCAAGCTCTATCGCACGGCGCATAAATAGTTCGTCTTGAGGGGAGAATTGTGAGTCTGACAAAAGAGGCTCCAGTTTTGGGATCGGTCATTATGGAAAGTGGATTTTAACCTTCAAAGAGAGGAAGTGGAAGCGGGATGCGGGATGCGGCTTATTTTGTTTTTCTAGGAGCAAATTTTGTCAACGCTGTTTAAACTGAGTCTCTCTCATCAACCTTCCGGTACACCTCTTGATTTAAAAAGCGAAGCTTTCTATAGGACAAAGTCCGTTCTTCGATTCCCGAAAACCAAAAAGCGCCAGTCTCTCGACCAGCGCTTTCGAATTACCAATACCTAAATAGTTGGTGTTGTAGCTAGGCAACAAGCAAGTTCAGCCCTATGAGCATAGAGGCTCTATGTGATTAGGGTGAACTTGCGCAGTTAACAACGCTACAGCGCCAAATATGACGGTATTTACATTGTGTATGTGTATGGCGCTTGGATACCTAGAGGAATACCTAGCATCCAGTAAGCAACTAGGAAGATAGACCAGCCGATTAGCATCGCAATCGAGAATGGCATCATTAGAGAAGCTAGCGTACCGATACCTGTCGACTTCACGTAACGTTGACAGTAAACCACTACTAGAGGGAAGAATACCATCAGAGGTGAAATGATGTTCGATACAGAGTCACCTACACGGTAAGCCGCTTGAGATAGCTCAGGCGAGATACCCACAGCCATTAGCATAGGCACTAGGATAGGACCGATAAGAGCCCATTTCGCTGATGCAGAACCGATTAGAAGGTTTACAGAAGCCGTTAAAAGAATCATACCGATGATAGTTGCTTCACCTGGTAGGTTCATCGCTTTCAGGCCTTCCGCACCGTATAGCGCTAGCATCGTACCGATGTTTGATTGCGCGAATGCAGATAGGAACTGCGCACAGAAGAACGACATTACAATGTATGCGCCCATCGTAGACATAGTATCCGCCATCGCTTTGATGATGTCGTTACTTGTCTTGAACGTGCCAGAAACGCGACCGTAAACGTAACCCGGAATGATAAACAGGATGAAGATCAGTGGAACGATAGACTTCATGATTGGCGCAGAGAACGCTGTGATTTCACCTTCAGGTGAACGCAGTGCAGAGTTTTCTGGGATAAGTGCCACAACAAGAAGTGCGATACCTGCCATCATAGCCCAACCAGCGTAACGGAAAGCTTTTGATTCAGTTTCAGTGAAAGAACCAAGATCTGGTGCTTTTTCTGCATCTTCATCAACAGGCGTGTTCGCTAGGCGAGGTTCGATGATTTTTTCAGTTACGTACCAACCAATAGCAACGATGATTACTGAAGATAGACCAGTAAAGAAGATGTTCGCTAGCGGGTTAACCACGTACTCAGGGTCAAGAACCTGTGCCGCTGTTTGAGTAAAGCCAGCTAGTAGAGGGTCGATACCTGAAGGGATGAAGTTTGCAGAGAAACCACCTGATACACCAGCAAACGCAGCTGCGATACCCGCTAGAGGGTGACGACCTGCTGCGTGGAAGATGATACCACCAAGAGGAATAACTAGAACGTAGCCCGCATCCGCAGCAGTGTGCGATACGATTGCCACAAGAATTAGCATTGGAGTAAGAAGTTTTGCTGGCGTGAAGTTCAGCATCTTCTTAAGACCAGTGGTGATGAAGCCAGACGAATCGGCAACACCCACACCTAGCATCGCAACAAGTACGATACCCAGTGGAGCAAAGCCAGTGAACGTTGTCACCATGTTAGCAAGGAAACTTGCTAGTGCTTCACCCGTAAGAAGGTTAGTAATAGTAAGAGCTTCGCCAGTTCGAGGGTTTAGAAGGTCGAAAGAAACATTCGACAAAAGTGCAGACGCAGCCCAAGTAATGATTAGTGCCCAGAAGAACAGAATCGCTGGATCAGGAATTTTATTACCCGCTCTTTCGATAAAGTTCAGAAAGCGATCCATCCCGCTCGGCTTCGGTGACGGTGCTTTATTTACAGCTTGGTTACTCATGGTAACTCCATATGAATGATGTTGGTGCCATGGCCTATTTGAGTAATTATAACGGCCTATTTTCAACCGAGCATTCTATTAAATAGTGATTAAGAAAGCACAAGGTTCTATGTTTTTTTCCATATTTGGAGACATATTTTGCAAAAACGACATATCAATTAAACATAAAAAAAACAGTAGCACACCATTCGCATTAACAGTTCTAAAACCACCTATTAACTACCAAAAACAGCAATAAAAAGCACAAATGTTAACGACAAAGGTAATGACGAGAAAAATACAAAATCGTTAGTTTTCGAATTCACTGTACTGCGAAATCATTGTTTTCAACTCAAGGGATTGCGTCTCCCCCATGCGGTCTTGCCAGCTGGAGGTCACAATGATGGTCTTTAATGATCCAGAGACTGTCGCCGCCGGAACTTCCCATTCCACGGTATAGGCTCCCGTAGCAGAAGATCCTGTTGCAATCGAAGCAAAGGAAGCGGTAGAGATGGTAGAAAGCGCATCAGAAGCCCCGCGAGTCCTAAACCATTCGAGCTGATTTTCAGCTAAACGCAGCGCTTCAATACTGTGGATAGCATATTCTGATTTACGCTCCATGTAGATTTGCAACTTTGTTAGACCAAGCGCTCCGATTCCCAATAACAGAAAAGAAATCAGCACTTCGATTAAGCTAAAACCTTGTTGTTTAGAGATCATTCCAAGAGCCTTTTTTCCAACGGAAGTTAATAATCGGATCAACTACCTCATCGATGTTATCTCGGTTGTATGCAAAATTTAGAGAGTTAACAAAATAAGCACTATAACCAGGGCTATCTAACACTTGTCCACCCGAAAAACTAAAGGAACCGCGTTGGAGGTAAACGACTTTATCTAAAGCAAGCGTGGGAAAGTTAGCCGCATCTCCAAAGTGATCTTTGGCCTCGAATAAATCCCAATGTGTATCCAACCCTGTAAGTGAGTTGGTTGTGAGTTGATAAAGCATACCGGGGAAAGTCATAGAGCCATGTACAGCGAAGATACCATCTTGAACCAAGAGTAATATTGGAGCTTCTCCTGTTGCATCAAAGGCTTCGTTGAGATAATCAATGCCACCTTTGATTGGTACCCCATCAGAATCATTCTCATAACCTCCAGAGCTATTCTTTTTCGAGGAAGTAAACTCACAGGACCCAGTCACCCAAATATGAGTTTTACCTGCTGAAATTTGCTCCCCAACTTTCTTTCCACAATCGGTAACAATTTGATTGGTTGAATCATCGTAATCAATCGCAGTAAAACCCCAGTCAGACTTCACAGAATCCCAATTACTACGCTGCTCTCTAAAAATGTCGAAAAATGGCTCTAGATCTGCATCTTGAATAAAGTCCTCACCATAGCCAGAGTCAGAAGCAGTGACACTCTTATGCTCAGATTTACAATCTATGTTGTTGTGAACAAAATCTGCATAAGGCGCTGAGCCATGGATAACCCCTTGATTAGTCGCCCCAGCTCGAGAATGGAAAGCATTTTTATAGCGAATAGCCACACATTCCCACCCACTACCGACTAACTCTCCAGGATCTGGTGTCGAAAAAGCAGAGCTGCCATTCACATATAAATCAGTGCTACTTTTTAGTGCTCCAGAAGCTCTTCCACGAGATAGAACTAGTTGCTTTTCAATGGTTCGGCTAGAACTCGCAACGGGCTGACTTAGCACCTTATTGTCGGGTTCTAAAGTTAGTTGATGCAGGTCTAACGGTGTTTCACATCGGTTTGAAATTAGTGACGTTGCAGAAGAAACATCACCTGTACTTTGAACTAAAGAATAGAAACACTCTACTCCCCCCTCAGCTAACCAATGTTCTTGTCGAGCTTCAATTTGGTTGTTTGCTCGCTTAATTTGATAAAAAAGGGATTTATAGCTTCCTAGTGACATCATCAGCGCTGCAACAAGCAACACACTGACGACCAATAACGCGGCGGCACCTTGCTGTTTTCTCATTACTGCCAATTCCTTTGCTTCACTGTAAACGACTGCTCTGTTCGAATATCAGTCGCATCTTTTAACTCTGTCCCTAACGTAACCGTTACCATTGCAGTCTCGGCGTCGGTATTTTTTACCGTAGCCGCGGCCAACGTAAATTGATTCACATGAATCGCTTTCTTATCAAAAAGCGTGTTACATGATCCCGTTCCAGATAGAGCGATGACATCAGCTACACTCCAGATCGTTGTTTGTTTTTTTTCACATACAAACAGAGATTCTGGTGTATCAACACGTTGTTCATATACAACGTTTTTATACAAAGCCGTCGCTCCGGAAACCCCGATATTGTAGGCGTAAGCAATAAGCCCCATACCCGGAGCATCAAGGGTGTAGATAGTATTACTGGCTCCTGAAATCTTCACGGAGTTACCATCAATACCATCGAACCCAGCGCGTTGAATGTCGTTCCTCAACATCTGTAAAACGCTGGCTGTATTTTGCAATAGCATCAGTTCCTTGGAGCGCTCCATTGCAGCCTTTTGACCGCTGATATACAGCGAACCAACAATAGCGAGAGAAATGAGCCCCAAAGAGGACGCAATCATAAACTCAACGAGGCTCGCCCCTTTTTGCTTTAACATATCAACCCTTACTAAGAGCAAGTGGAATAGCCAAAGTATTCAGTTGAGTTGTTATCACTGCATACTCGAACACGGGCGGAAAGTGTGTGGGAAATAAGCTTAAGCGCTTTTGCAGCTTCTCCAATCGGATAGAATTGGATATTGCCCGAAGAAGGGCGACCATGAACATCATCAAAGCTTATTTGACCAGACGAATAACTAGGTGTGACGACTATCCCGTCATAGGGAACGCCAGAAAAAGAAAACAATACGGTCCCAGCACCTTCGGTTCCATTGTCAGTTAATTCAATGCGCCAATCACCATCGCTCGATGAGTTTCCAGACATGATGATATGCGCCCAAAGTCGCTCACGACGCAATACTGCTTCAGATTTCCCCTGAATAACAAAACCATGCAGCTCATCTGCTAATCGCTGCATTTTGTTGGTTTCAAACACATTTTGAAAAGATGGTGCCGCAGCAGCTAACAATATGCTCATTACAGCAATGGTGATTAAGAGCTCCAGCAACGTAAACCCGCGAGGCATTTCCCAAATTCCTATGCAAACGGCGAGAGGGCCGTAATTCATCTTGCACAGATGCTATCACCTGAGAAAAATAGTCGGAAAAGTGAAAAGGGAACTACTCGTCATGATTCGAATTTCTAGTTGTAACGGATACAACAGACGATTAAGAGGGATGACATTGATCGAATTACTGATTGCAGTCGTGATTGTTGGGATCATTGCAGCTATTGCTTATCCATCTTACTCAGGTCATACGATCACATCGCATAGAACGGTCGCGTTGAGTGATATTAGCCGCATTCAGTTGGAGCTCGAAACATCTTACAACGGTGGCTATGACTGGAGCGGGATTATATCTGGAGGTAGTTGTACGATCTGCGATTCGGACACAGACCGTTTCTCCTTTGCTGTCGCAAGTTCAGCAACAGTGGCATACACAATTACGGCAACCGCGAAATCTGATCGTGGGCAAGATGGGGACAGTTGCTTTCCTAGCGACCAAGATAAAAAAATAACACTCACTTCAACCAATATTGAATCGCCAAGCGAGTGCTGGAACTGATCAAGCCGCCTTCTCTGGCGACAAGAAAACAGATACGAAAAAGCCCGCATTGATGCGGGCTTCTTATTAAATTTTAACTTAGTCAGCAATTAGCTAGTTAAGTCATCAAAGAACTTCTTCACACCATTGAAGAAACCTTCTGATTTTGGTTTGTGCTTAGTCGCAGCATCACCACCACAAGACTCATCAAACTCTTTAAGCAGTTCTTTTTGGCGAGAGCTTAGGTTAACAGGTGTCTCAACCACTAGCTTAACGATTAGGTCACCAACACCGCCGCCACGAACGCCTTTCACACCTTTACCACGCATACGGAACATACGGCCAGTTTGCGTTTCTGTCGGTACTTTAAGGTTCACACGACCATCTAGCGTAGGAACTTCAACTTCACCACCAAGTGCTGCCATTGCAAAGCTTACTGGTACTTCACAGTACAGGTTGTTACCTTCACGTTCGAAAATATGGTGCTCTCTTACATGAACTTGAACATATAGGTCACCCGCTGGTGCGCCCATTTCTCCTGCTTCGCCTTCGCCAGATAGACGAATACGGTCGCCAGTATCAACACCTGCTGGGATCTTAACGTTAAGCGTTTTCGTTTTCTGTTTGCGACCTTGACCATGACATTCATTACATGGGTCTTTGATGATCTTGCCTTTACCATGACAGGTAGGACAGGTTTGTTGAACTGCGAAGAAGCCTTGACGCATCTGTACTTGACCATGGCCATGACAGGTGCCACAAGTTTCAGCCGTTGAGCCTTTCTTCGCGCCACTGCCATCACAGGTATCACAGTGGACTAGCGTAGGCACTTCGATCTCTTTAGAAACACCGCGAACGGCTTCTTCTAACGATAGTTCCATGTTGTAACGCAGGTCCGCACCACGTTGTGCTCGCTGCTGACCACCACCACGACGGCCGCCGCCAAAGATATCACCAAATACATCACCGAAGATGTCGCCGAAATCAGCGCCACCGCCACCAAAACCGCCGCCGCCGAAGCCGCCACCGCCTTGTTCAAAAGCCGCATGACCATACTGGTCGTAAGCCGCTTTCTTTTGAGGCTCAGTTAGAATTTCGTACGCTTCTTTTACTTCTTTAAACTTGTCCGCAGCAGACTCATCACCCTGGTTACGGTCTGGGTGGTATTTCATCGCTAGACGCTTGTACGCCTTTTTAATATCGCGCTCAGAGGCATCACGGCTTACGCCTAATACTTCGTAAAAATCACGTTTTGACATGTTCTTCGTCACCAATTATTTACTGCAAACGGCATCGATTCACCGCTTGGTGTTTGTATCATTCTAGCTAAGTGCACTTATTGCAAAATACTTAGCTAGAAGGACAACGTTGACAAACAGACGGGCGTAAGAGTTACCCCAAACGCCCGTACACAAAGTCTTATCGACTCTAGGCGACCGTGGTCGCCTAGTTAAGAAAGCTTATTTCTTGTCGTCTTTAACTTCTTCGAACTCAGCATCAACTACGTCGTCTTCTTTAGACTGTTGAGCATCAGCGTCAGCACCTTGTGCTTGTTGAGCTTGAGCTTGTTGTTGAGCGATTTCCATTAGCTTTTGAGCTGCAGTCATAAGCGCTTGAACTTTCGCATCGATTGCTTCTTTGTCATCACCCTTACGAGCAGTTTCAAGCTCAGCGATAGCTGCTTCAATCTTCTCTTTCTCATCTGCAGGTAGTGCTTCACCAGCTTCTTCTACTTGCTTACGAGTACCGTGAATCATTTGGTCAGCTTGGTTACGTGCAGCCGCTAGCTCTTCGAACTTTTTGTCCGCTTCTTTGTTAGCTTCTGCTTCTTGAACCATTTTCTCGATGTCTTCGTCGCTTAGGCCGCCAGAAGCTTGGATAGTGATCTTCTGTTCTTTACCTGTTGACTTATCTTTCGCAGATACGTGAAGGATACCGTCAGCATCTAGGTCGAAAGTTACTTCGATTTGTGGCATACCACGAGGCGCAGCTTGAATGCCTTCTAGGTTGAATTGACCTAGAGACTTGTTGTATGACGCTTGCTTACGCTCACCTTGAAGAACATGGATTGTTACCGCATTCTGGTTGTCTTCTGCTGTAGAGAAAACTTGGTTCGCTTTAGTTGGGATAGTTGTGTTTTTCTCAACTAGCTTAGTCATTACACCGCCCATTGTCTCAATACCTAGAGACAGTGGTGTTACGTCTAGTAGAAGTACGTCTTTTACTTCACCTGCAAGTACACCGCCTTGAACTGCAGCACCCATTGCTACTGCTTCATCAGGGTTTACGTCGCGGCGAGCTTCTTTACCGAAGAACTCAGCAACCTTCGCTTGAACCATAGGCATACGAGTCTGACCACCAACTAGGATTACGTCAGTGATGTCGTTTACAGATAGGTCAGCGTCAGCTAGAGCAACTTTTAGTGGCTCAAGAGAACGTTGTACTAGGTCTTCAACGAGAGATTCTAGTTTCGCACGAGTCACTTTCACGTTCATGTGCTTAGGACCAGTCGCGTCTGCAGTCACGTAAGGTAGGTTTACGTCAGTTTGAGAAGTAGAAGA
Organism: Vibrio sp. 10N.222.52.B12; assembly: GCF_002875385.1. Taxonomy (NCBI): domain Bacteria; kingdom Pseudomonadati; phylum Pseudomonadota; class Gammaproteobacteria; order Vibrionales; family Vibrionaceae; genus Vibrio; species Vibrio sp. 10N.222.52.B12. The sequence continues at coordinate 21,011 of NZ_MDAW01000029.1, forward strand.
AAGCTCAATTTTCGCTTTTTCTGCTGCTTCTTTAACACGTTGCATCGCTAGTGGATCGTTCTTAAGGTTGATACCTTGCTCTTTGTTGAATTCGTCAACTAGGTAGTTGATTAGACGTGTATCAAAGTCTTCACCACCAAGGTGAGTGTCACCGTTAGTTGCTAGAACTTCGAAAGTTTTCTCGCCTTCAACTTCATCGATTTCGATGATAGAGATATCGAATGTACCACCACCAAGGTCGTATACCGCAATAGTGCGGTCGCCGCCTGACTTGTCTAGGCCGTATGCTAGAGCAGCCGCTGTTGGCTCGTTGATGATACGTTTAACTTCTAGACCTGCGATACGGCCAGCGTCTTTTGTTGCTTGACGTTGAGCATCGTTAAAGTAAGCAGGAACTGTGATAACTGCGCCAGTTACTTCCTCACCTAGGAAGTCTTCAGCAGTTTTCTTCATTTTTTTCAAGATTTCAGCAGAAACTTGAGGAGCAGCCATTTTTTGGCCTTGCGCTTCTACCCAAGCGTCACCGTTGTCAGCCTTAACGATTTTGTAAGGCATGATTTCGATATCACGCTGAACTTCTTCATCTTCAAAGCGACGACCAATTAGACGCTTAATTGCAAATAGCGTGTTAGTTGGGTTTGTAACCGCTTGACGTTTTGCAGGTTGACCTACTAGCGTTTCACCATCGGTATATGCAACAACCGATGCCGTTGTGCGTTCGCCTTCAGCGTTTTCAATTACACGAGGTTTGTCGCCGTCTAGTACAGCAACACATGAGTTAGTAGTACCTAAGTCAATACCAATGATTTTACCCATCAGGCTATCTCCGAATAAATTCTATTTTCGTTTTGCTATATCCCCTATGTGGGGACGTAGAATCGGGTTTCAACCCTTGCTCACAAACAAAAATAATTATGTTTGCTTCTCTTATGCCCAATAGATAAGGGCTGCAAATGGCTTTTCAAGGGAAAGAGCAAAAAAAATTGAAAAAAGTTGTGCAAAAAGCGGGATGTTGGAATCTCGAAGCGCAGCGTTCCATAGGACGAAGTCCGTTCCCGAAGCGAAGCGTCTCTTAAAAAGAAAAAGCGAGGCCCTAAGACCTCGCTGTGAATTCGATTAAGTGAGCGATTAAGAATTACGCACTCGCTTGTGCTGGTTCAGCATCCACGATTTCTTCTTTACCAATCTCGCCTTCAGACTTAGCAACAATCGTGTTTACTGCTGTATCGCCGACTACGTTAGATGATGTACAGAACATATCGTTAATACGATCAACCGCTGCAACGATTGCTAGACCTTCTGGTGGTAGACCCAATTGGTGAAGGATAACACCAACCATCACTACACCGCCGCCAGGAACACCGCCAGCACCGATAGACAGTAGCAGAACCGTGAAGCCTAGAGTCACTAGGTCAGATACCGCAATAGGCTGACCAAACGCGTTTGCACAGAATACCGCTGCGATTGCGATGTAGATTGAAGCACCTGCCATGTTCATAGTTGCACCTAGTGGTACACCAAAACCAGCTACCGACTTAGACACACCAATCTTGTCAGTAAGAGTACGCATCGTTACTGGGATCGTCGCATTTGAACTTGCTGTAGATAGAGAGAACAACACTTGTTCACGCGTCTTACGAGAGAACTCGCGCGCAGAAATACCCGTGAACATTTGAACCGCTAGAGGGTAAACCACGAAGATCCAAAGCACTAGCATTGAAACCACAAGAGCAACGTAACCGGCTACTGATGCAAGCGTACCCGCATCCAAGGTTGCACCAAGTTGAATCATCAGAGCAAATACACCGTATGGCGCTAAGCTCATTACGAGACCAATCAGTTTCATCATGATTTCGTTCGCCATCTTAAAAGTACGAACCGCAGGGCCGCCTTTTGAATCAAGCGCTTGAATTGCAAGACCTGTCAGAATTGCCATAAAGATGATTTGTAGCATGTCGCCATTTGCAAACGCTTGTACAGGGTTGCTTGGAACAATGTTCACAACCATAGAGAAGATGTCTGGTGTTTCTGTTGACTTAAGCGCCACAGAATCAGAAATCGTACCCGCAAGGTTTGCACCTGCGCCAGGCTGAACAATCATAGCAACAGTAAGAGCAGCAATGATCGCGACGACGGTATTTAAAATGTAAAGAGTAAAAGTTTTACCACCCAAGCGACCAAAAGAACGAATGTCTTTAAGTTCCACAATGCCACATACAATTGATACATAAACCAGAGGAACAACCAGAAGTTTAATCAGCGAAACGAACATGCCGCCCGCACCTTCTGCTGCACCTAGAATATAGGTATCAAAAATCGCAATACCGCTAAATAAGTACTGAATAGCTGTACCCAGCACGAGGCCGGCGAACAAGCCGATAAAAATCTTACTAGAAAGCGATTTATCCATCATAAATCTCCGAAATGTTGTGTTTGCTATTTATATTTTTATAGTTACATCTGCTAATTTTTACGGCAGACCTCGCGAATAATACACATCGGAGTTACAAAATAAAGGCTTTCTTTACAGAAATGTTAATAACTAACATTAAAAGTAAATCACCAGTTCTAGATTGATATTCAGAATTTTATTTTGAAGACAAGTCATAACAGGTACTTATAGACACAGCATCCCATAAGTAAGCAAGATAAAGAGAGGATATCTCCTATAGGAAAATTATTTGCCAATAGGAAAAAGTTTGAAGAGGATCAAATTTCGAAATTTAGCTCATATTCAGAGGAGTGAATATGAGAATGACAATGTTTGAAACAAAAATGCCCACTGAGAACCAGTGGGCATTTAAATAAATATATATCAGTAGGTTACTGAATTATTTTGCAACCATAACCATTGCAGGACGTACCACGCGACCGTTTAGCTCGTAACCTTTTTGCATTACGAACATAACGGTATTTGACTCATGGTCAGGGCTTTCTTGGATAGACATCGCTTGATGGAATTCAGGGTTGAAAGCTTCACCTTCTGGATTGATCTCTTTCAAACCAAATTTCGATACTGCGTCTACAAACGTCTTATGCGTTAGCTCAACACCTTCAAGAATTGGCTTAACCACTTCATGCTCAGCATCAGCAGCTTGGATAGCACGCTCTAGGTTGTCGATAACAGGAAGAAGCTCTTCAGCAAACTTGTTCAAAGCGTATTTACGCGCTTTATCAATTTCTTGCTCTGTACGACGACGCATGTTTTCTACTTCTGCTTTAGAACGTAGAACGGCATCTTGCTGATCTTTCACTTTCGTTTCACTTGATAGAAGTGCTGCTTCTAGTTGAGCAATCTTAGCGTCTTTTTCATCACCAATGTCTTCAAGTTCCGCTTCTGCTTCTTGAGCTGCTGCCTCTACTTTCTCAGCCTCTTCGATGATCTGATCAAGCTCGGCTTCAGTAACTTTGTTTTCTTCGTTGCTCATGATATCTCCAGAATCAACATAATGTCCTCAAAGCTTACGCACGTTTTGCGGGCTCTAACCACATTAAAATTCGCATATTTAGGTAACTTGCCATTATTATGGGGATGAAGATTCCTGATTCAAGCCTCTTTAATGCGGAAATGCTATGAAAAACCCATGTAACGTGATCGCGATTATCGGAAAACCTCGAGATCAGCAGGCTATTCAAACTCATAGAGAGCTTTACCAATGGTTAACCTCTGAAGGTTACCAAGTGTTTATCGATGACCGCCTTGCTGCAATTTTAGACGATATTCCACAAAATCAATTTGCCAGCCTAGTGGAACTTGGTAAAAACGCCGATCTTGCTATTGTCGTTGGAGGCGATGGCAACATGTTAGGCGCAGCTCGCATTTTATCTCGCTTTGATGTCGCAGTGATCGGTGTGAACCGAGGTAACCTTGGTTTCCTAACGGACCTTAACCCCGATGATTTCAAAACGGCATTGAAAGCCGTTCTGAATGGCGAATATATTGAAGAAGAGCGATTTTTACTTGAGGCCGAAGTGCATCGTCATGGCCAGATTAAAAGCCACAATGCCGCCCTAAATGAAGCAGTACTTCACCCTGGTCAAGTCGCACATATGATCGAGTTTGAAGTTTACATTGATGACAGTTTTGCGTTTTCGCTGCGCGCCGACGGTTTAATCGTTTCAACTCCAACAGGTTCAACCGCTTATTCCCTTTCCGGTGGTGGTCCTATCTTGTCGCCAAGCTTGAATGCAATCTCTTTGGTTCCGATGTTTCCTCACACCCTTTCAAGCCGTCCTTTAGTGGTTGATGGAAAACGACGCATTAAATTGATCGTGTCACCAGAAAACCGCGGTACGCAAGAAGTCAGTTGTGATGGACAAGTTTCACTACCGGTTTCTCCAGGCGATGAAGTTCATATTTATCAAAGCCCGAATGTACTTAAACTGATCCACCCAAAAGACTACAGCTACTACCACGTGCTAAGAAACAAGCTCGGTTGGTCAAGCAAATTGTTTTAACAAGAAAGGTTGATGTGAAGGCATCAACCTTTTTTCTATGCTCTCATTAACTCCAATTTCATCCCCACCCAAGGCGACACAGATTAATTCCTTGTTAAATTTAATTTTATAAAACTTGATCTTGTGGGTAAATTTTATACAAAATTCTGAGCTCAAATTGAAAGGTGTCCGACTGATGATATTCTCAGTATGAATAGAATATAAACTCTAATTCATACTTATTATCTCAAAGGGCACATTATGAAAAAAACAATGATATTGTCCGTTCTCAGTACGTTAGCGCTTGCTGGCTGTCAATCTGAGGAGGCAAAGGTTACCGATATATCAAACGCAAAAGCCGAGGACATCTCGAATACCAAGCGGACACTAGCTCTGCAACTCAGCGAAAGTTATGCCAACATAGAACCCATGCTGCGCAAAGACATCACTGCCGAACACATTAATGTCCCCCTTTCCTCATTCGCCGAACAGAAACCTTTATCAGCATTTAGCCAACAACTCATACAAGCCGATACACAAATTCGAGCGTGGAAAGGCATCTCTGAATACTCCGATCAATTGCTTGAAGTTCGACTTGCAAATGAAGAAATGCTCGGCGTGTGGCAAGAAGGGGCCGTCGACCCACTCTTTGCTTTCGAACCAACAGGGGATGATGAGCAGTGGCAATACATCGAAGCTTACGATGTTTATGGCCAAGTCCACCAACTCGATGTCTATCAACTTCCAGACGTGCCTGTATTGGTTGTCGACAGCAACAGCTCTGCAGAGCTAAAAGCTGGGCTACAGGCTATGCAGGCAGAAATGAGCAAGCTTGGGCAAGCAACCATGGTCCAACCCTATATGACTGACATCGCAAAGGCTCAAAAATCTCTTTTCTCCCACACAGAAAGTACACCTCAACCAATTCAAACTACGGTTTTGAAGAAGATTCGTCTTGCCAATGACCAAGAGCCTTGGATTTCAGGAAAAGCTGAAATCTACGCCATTGTCACAGGTGTAAACCCTACGCGTGATGAACCCACTTTGGATCTCGTCGAGCTACCTTATTTGGATTACGACAACACCACCTACTTACCCAACCAAATCATCATTCACTGGTCTCGTTACCGTTGGGGGGCGGCGGATATCGTCTTAATGGAGCAAGATGACGGCACCGATTACAAACAGTTAGCCAAACTGCTTGTTCAGGTTGCAGAAGAAGTCCTGAAGGCAATTCCAGATCCCGAAGTTCAGGCCTATGCCATTATTCCTCAGATCACCAACAAAATTATCGATGCGATTCCGGATGGCGCACTCACTAACGATGACGATTTTATCGATGTGTATTACACCCTGATGCAAGACACTTCCTATGTCGACCATCCTGGAGCAGGGGTTAATGCTGTGGCAACGTTTGAGCCGCTCACAATTAACCCAACTCGACCGTAACTTGTTCAATTTTAATAGGTCGTTGCATTTGCTCGGCCTATTTTTCTCTTCACCATCACAAAAAATACCTTCTTCCTACAAAAAATCCAGCAGCCACCTTTACTGTATAAAGAAACAGTATATACTGTTTTCTTATACAGTATTGTTCAGTTATACAGGTAAATAAAAATGCTGGCTCATCTAAGTGTTAATAATTTTGCGATTGTTAAGTCTTTACAGCTCGAGCTTTCAAAGGGCATGACCACCATCACTGGTGAAACAGGTGCAGGTAAATCTATTGCAATTGACGCATTAGGTCTTTGTTTAGGCGGGCGTGCCGATGCAGGCATGGTACGACAAGGCGAAGAGAAAACAGAAGTCAGCGCCGCCTTTTTACTGGACAACAATCTACACGCAACGCGTTGGCTAGAAGATAACGACCTGCTGGATGGCAGCGAATGTATCTTGCGTCGCATCATCACGAAAGAAGGCCGTTCTAGAGCCTTTATCAATGGCAGCCCAGTCCCTCTTTCACAACTCAAATCTCTTGGGCAGTTATTGATCAACATCCATGGACAGCACGCGCATCATCAGTTGATGAAGAGCGAGCATCAAATGGCCATGCTGGACCAATATGCTGGACATTTAAACCTACTAAAAAGCACACGCAGTGCTTACCAGCATTGGCGTCAAGCAGACAACAACCTTAAGCAACTAAAAGAGAACAGCCAGCAAAATCAGGCCCAAAAACAGTTGCTTGAATACCAAATTAAAGAACTGAATGAGTTATCGCTAGGTGAAGAAGAATTCGCAGAGCTCGAGCAAGAGCACAAACGACTGTCCAATAGTGGTGAACTCGCCACTACCTGTCAGCAAGCCCTCGAACTTATTTACGAAGGTGAAGAAGTCAATGCGCTTGGTATTTTGCAATCGGCCAATCACTCCCTAATCCAGTTAGCCGAATTGGATGAGAAGTTAGCTGAATTGCCAAACATGCTGGCAGAGGCAATGATCCAGCTAGAAGAAACCAAAAACGAACTTCGCAGCTACCTAGATGGCATTGATGTCGATCCCGGTCGCATGGCTTATGTCGAAGAACGTTTTTCTAAAGTGATGTCGATGGCTCGCAAACACCATGTTATGCCCGATGAGCTATACCAACATCACCAAGATCTTCTTGCACAAATCGAAGCATTAGATTGCTCTGACGAGCGTCTGGATGAACTCGCTCAAGAAGTAGAACAGAAATACCAAAGCTTCTTAACTCAAGCAGAGAAGCTGCACAAGTCACGTAGCCGTTACGCAAAAGAGCTGAACAAACTTATCACGCAAAGCATGCACGAATTGAGCATGGAGAAAGCGGTATTCAGCATCGAGGTAAACAACGAAAACCTCCACCCATCTCCATTGGGTATGGACAGTGTGTGTTTCTTGGTCTCAACCAACCCAGGTCAGCCATTACAACCTATCGCTAAAGTCGCATCAGGTGGTGAGCTATCACGTATCTCGCTAGCAATACAAGTTATCACCGCACAAAAAGTGGATACGCCAAGCTTGATCTTCGATGAAGTGGATGTCGGTATCAGCGGCCCAACGGCTGCGGTTGTCGGTAAGATGCTGCGCAAGTTAGGCGAGTCGACTCAAGTGATGTGTGTAACCCACTTACCGCAAGTTGCTGGCTGTGGTCATCAACAAATGTTTGTTGCTAAACACACCAAGAGTGGGCAAACCGAAACAAAAATGCATGCCCTAGATGAACAACAGCGTGTGGCAGAACTCGCTCGTTTATTGGGCGGAAGCCAAATTACCGACTCAACATTAGCCAACGCAAAAGAATTACTCATCGCGGCTTAACCATTCAACAAGGGATGAGAAATGGATATCAAAGCCATCAACAAAGAAAACTGTTTAGAGCTCGTCCCTCTTTTTATTGAGTTAGAATGCTATTACTTCAAAGAGGACGCCGCATCAGAGAATGAATTGACGCACTATCTAAAGCACCAAGTCTTCTCTGAGCATTCTAGTATCAAAATCATCGCAGCTTATGAGCACGACTCTATTATTGGTTTTGCGTCTTACACAGTGATGTACCCTGCCCCTAAACTTTCCGGCCAAATGTACATGAAGGATCTCTTCGTTTCTTCAATCGCGAGAGGAAAAGGCGTTGGTATTCAACTAATGAAACATTTAGCGACCCTAGCAGTTACCTCGGGTTGCCAAAGACTTGATTGGACAGCAGAAAACACCAATCCTATCGCTGGTCAATTTTACCGCTCCATAGGTGCAGCACACCTTGTTGAAAAAGAATATTATCGGTTTGAAGGTGAAACGCTCAAAGCATTTTCCCTCCCGCAATAATGCAACGCACGACCAACAGTAGTCGCCATCACGAATTATTGCAGGCGATCTCTTAAATCCCATATCATAAAAAGCACACAACATGCTTGATGAGTCATGTTCCGCCAGTTATCGTCTAATATCAGCGAATAAATGCAACTCAACTCAAAATTCGTTGTCAGATTTTCTACCATACGACGCATAGCTTTTTACATCTGCGTCGAGCTTGTTTATTATCAGCGCAGTATTTTAAAGGTTACTAAGAAATTATTATGCAATTAAAGAAGTGGTTAGTTGCCGTACCATTAGCAATGACTTTGCTGACAGGATGTTCGGTATTGGAAAAACTGGTTTATCGTATTGATATCAACCAAGGCAACTATGTAGAACAAAGTGCGGTTGATAAATTAAAGTTTGGAATGACTAAAGCACAAGTTCGCTACGTTCTTGGTTCGCCTATGTTGGTTGAAAATGGCTACCCAAATACTTGGTACTACATTTACCATCACACTCCTGGGCACGGTGAACCTGTGCAAAAAGATCTGGTTGTTCAATTCAATGACCAAGGTACGTTAGCCGATCTGACTGGCGACTACCCGAAAAGTGATGCCTTTTACGAGAAGATTCAGTAGCCCGTCTTTATTTTCACAGAATTCTCAAAGCCTCCTCGTCGGAGGCTTTTTTATGGTTCATCGCGGATAAGCGG
>NZ_MDAW01000030.1:0-5778 GCF_002875385.1 Vibrio sp. 10N.222.52.B12
AGCAAGTGTTGTACAGATAGCAGCTGTAAGAGTTGTTTTACCGTGGTCAACGTGGCCGATAGTACCAACGTTTACGTGCGGTTTTACACGTTCAAATTTTTCTTTAGACATGAGTAGTCCCTCTAGGTACGGATTTAGGTGGCCCGAATTGACCACGCAACCAAAAAAGATAATTGGTAAATCTTATATCAAAAGGAAATAACTTTGAGAGCTGGTGCTGATAGGCAGACTCGAACTGCCGACCTCATCCTTACCAAGGATGCGCTCTACCACCTGAGCTATATCAGCACTCAAATTAGAGTGGAGCGGGCAGCGGGAATCGAACCCGCATCATCAGCTTGGAAGGCTGAGGTAATAGCCATTATACGATGCCCGCAACACGTAACTCTGAGAGCTATTTCCTAAAGAATATGGTGGAGGGGGACGGATTCGAACCATCGAAGGCAGTGCCGGCAGATTTACAGTCTGCTCCCTTTGGCCACTCGGGAACCCCTCCAAAATTTCATGCCATTCTTACTACAATTGCTTCTTAAAGAAGCAGGAAAGAATGGTGCCGACTACCGGAATCGAACTGGTGACCTACTGATTACAAGTCAGTTGCTCTACCTACTGAGCTAAGTCGGCATAAGTGGTGCGCATTCTATTGAATGATTTTCTAGGTTGCAATAGGTATTTTAAAAAAAATCGTAAAATTTAGCTTTTTAGATTCAATTGCTGCAAATTCATACAAACCTCACTTTTTAAAGCAAACTTTCGAGCTTTGTCGTTTGCTTTAAACGATGCTTGTTGTATGTTCTTGCTCTCTATTAAACCAAGGATCAAAGAGACTCATGAGTCCATTTTTGTCATTTGACCGTGCTGAATGGGCAGAACTACGAAATTCTGTCCCGATGACACTCTCTGAAGACGACTTAACCGCGCTTCAAGGCATTAATGAAAACCTCACTGTAGAGGAAGCGGTAGAGATTTACCTTCCTTTGTCTCGTCTATTGAACTTATATGTTCAAGCTCGCCAGAGTCGCAACTCAGTATTACAGCAATTTCTCAATACAGAAGAGCATGCTCCTCCATTTGTCATCGGTATTGCTGGTAGCGTTGCGGTAGGGAAAAGTACGACTGCGAGGCTGCTGAAGGCCCTTCTATCTCGCTGGGAGAATCATCCAAAAGTCGCGTTAGTGACAACCGACGGTTTCTTATATCCAAAGAAAGAACTGGAAGATAAGGGCATCATGCATCGCAAAGGCTTTCCCGAGTCGTACGACATAAAGCGTTTAGTTGAGTTTGTTTCCGATGTGAAAGCAGGTAAACCTGACCTTACAGTGCCAGTCTATTCCCACATTACCTACGACATTACCGAAGAGCTTAAAACCGTTGAGCAGCCAGATATATTGATCATTGAAGGTTTAAATGTTTTGCAAAGCGGTATGGATTACCCACACGATCCACATCGAGTGTTTGTGTCGGATTTTCTAGACTTCTCTATTTACGTTGATGCTGAAACAGAGACCGTCGAGCAATGGTACGTAGAACGATTTTTGAAATTCCGTCGAGGAGCATTCACCAAACCTGGCTCCTATTTTAGCCACTATACTCAACTCTCAGTAGAAGAAGCTAGGAACAAGGCTAAGCAGATTTGGCATGATATTAATGGGCTCAATTTGGAACAGAACATTCTTCCTACTCGAGAAAGGGCCCACTTAATACTGCATAAAGGGCCAAGCCATTTGGTTGATAAGGTATCGTTGAGAAAGTAGTGCTGACTCGTTAATGTTAATCGGTTTTTCTTAAGGAGATCTCGCCGCCAATGTAGGTCTCCAAACCATTGTTGGTTTCTAGTACTACCCCACCTTGTTGATCGATACCTTTTACAATGCCATGAATCTCTCTTGGCCCCATAAGTAGCTTAACCGGACGGTCTATAAAATTATCTAAACGATTCCAACGATCAACAAACCCCGCCAGACCAGTCATTTCATATTCTTCTAGTGCGGTCTTCCAGTGTTCAATAAGGTTGAGTGCCAGAACGGTGCGGTCGATTGTTAAACCATCACTGACTTGATTCAACGTTGTCCAAGGCTGATCAATCTCAGGCTGTATGTCCGGCATCCCAATGTTCAACCCCATCCCGATAACAAGATGAGCGGCACCACCGGCTTGGCCTGACATTTCTACTAAAATACCTGCAAGTTTTTTATCTTGGAAATAGAGGTCATTGGGCCACTTCAACTTCACACCTTGAACGCCCATACTTTCGAGCGCTTCTACTGCCGCAATACCAACAACAAGGCTTAATCCCATTGCTGCAGCCATACCTGCGTCCAGTCGCCAGTACATAGACAAGTAGAGATTTGTCCCAAAAGGTGAAATCCACTGACGGCCACGACGTCCTCTGCCTTTAGCTTGGTATTCCGCTAAACAAACTCTTCCTTTGTCTGACTCATTCACTCTTTCCAGCAAATACTGGTTGGTTGAATCGATAACAGAGATCAGCTCGATTTGACTATCAAGTTTCGCTTTGAGTGTATCTCCGTCTAATAGTTGTAGGGGGTGCGCCAGTTGATAACCTCGGCCTTGGATACGATAGATATCCACACCCCACTCATTTAACCCTTTAATGTGCTTTGCGATTGCTGCTCGAGAGATGCCAAGGCTCTCCCCAAGTGCTTCACCTGAATGGAAATCGCTGTCGCTTAACGCTTTGAGGATATGGAGCTTTGCGTTATGTTCTTTTCTCATCGAGCAGCCTCTATCTCAGAAAGGGTTGTCTCAGCATGACTATTCATAAAACGCACTTCATGCTCAAGCTCTATTTGATACTTATCCCAAACCGTTTTCTTTACAAGAGAAGCCAAAGTCACCACATCTTCCGCGGTACAGTTATCCACATTGGTAAGCACTAAAGCTTGTAATGGGTTCACTTGGGCACCGTTAACCGAGGTACCTTTTAGCCCACACTGATCAATCAGCCAACCGGCTGCCACTTTCATCCCACCTTTTGCAGGATAGGCGACCATGGTGTCATGCTGCTGGATGAGTTGATCATAATGATCTTGACTGATCACTGGGTTTTTAAAAAAACTCCCTGCATTACCCACTTTAGTTGGATCAGGTAACTTCTCCATGCGCACTTGGCAAACTCGCTCAAATATTGCGTTAGGGCTAAGTTCTTTTTCAGGAATAGACTGTAGAGGGCCATATTGATTGACGGGTTGCCACATTTTGGGCAGTTTAAGGCCAAGCGCGGTGATAAAACACTTCTCATACAGAGAATGCTTGAATATCGAATCACGATAACCAAACAGACATTCTTCTGCACTCATACGTGTAGTTTCAAAAGTCTCTAGGTCAAGAACATCAACATAATCACAGATGTTGTTGAGCTCTACTCCATACGCTCCGATGTTCTGAATCGGTGCAGAACCCGCACAGCCAGGGATAAGAGCTAAGTTTTCAAGGCCACCAATATCTTGTTTTACACACCATTCCACTAATGCTGGCCAGTCTTCACCACCATCAATATGCAGCTTGTAATACTCATCCGTTTCACTCACTTGTTTACCAAGTAATCGGTTGATAATCACAAGCCCTTCATAATGCTGAGTAAAGAGCATGTTACTCCCTTTACCTAAAAACAGTTTTGGTAATTTTTTAAAGGTGTCGTCCTTGAACAACTGTATGACATCTTCTACAGATTCAACAATCGCCAAATAGTCGCAAGTTTGCTCGATACCAAATGTATGAAAAGCCTTAAGGCTCGCGTGTTTCTTAATTTCCATAGTGGATTTGCAACGCCAGATGAGATTCTCTTAAACTATGGACATTCTACATTAGTTATCTTTTAGCCGCAGTGACAATACCAGACTCATTAATCATAGAAGTGTTAAATCCGATCAAACTTCCTCTCATTAAGAGGTTGTATAAAGCGCATTATCCGGCAGGCCGAGCCAAACGGGATGAGTTAATCATTACCGCCAGCGTCAAGAATGGCATTGTTGCGCTATTACGAATGAAAGCCATCGAAAAATCACGATTGCTTACAGGAATGCTAGTCGTGCCAGAATTTCGTGGGACTGGCGTCGGTAGTGCTCTGCTTACTTATTGCGAAAACACAGTTTTCACTAGTGGTGATTATTGCTTCGCTTTTAAACATTTAGAGAATTATTACGCTCAGCATGGGTTTGAAACCATTGATAGCTCTGAATTGCCAAACTCGTTAAAAATGGCTTATTTGCGGTACGTAGACAGTGGTAAAGATCTCATTCCAATGCAATTCACCACTTCTGACGTTCTAAACGACGTGGTTTTGTAGCCAGAGAATTCATATCTTTGGTAAAATATCAGGTTCGCAATATTGCACTTAATTAAGGTACTCACACCGGTATGATAGTAAGTAGGAACCCATTCGAACAGTTGCCAAGTCTCGCAGTCAAGCCTGAAGACTTTGAAGTTCTGCACGCAGCAGAAACTTTCAGAACTCGTCTTCTTGATGCGATCAGCAAAGCAACGTCGCGAATTTACCTAGTCGCTCTATATCTGGAAGATGATGAAGCTGGACGTGAAATTTTCACAGCGCTTTATGAGGCGAAACAGCGCAACCCTGGATTGGACATCAATATCTGTGTAGATTGGCACCGAGCTCAACGTGGTCTCATTGGTGCAGAGTCATCAGAGGGCAATTCCGCGCTATACAAAGCATTCGCTAAAAAATACCAACATTCGATTCCGGTATACGGCATTCCTGTACGAGGAAGAGAGGTCTTCGGCGTACTGCACTTAAAAGGTTTTATTGTTGACGATACCGTTATTTATAGCGGCGCTAGCTTAAACAACGTCTATCTTCAATACAATGGTCGTTATCGTTTCGACCGTTACCATGTGATTCAACATAAAGCACTTGCTGACTCCATGGTCGGTTTCATCCAGAGTGAGATGATAGCTCACCCAGCAGTAAACGACCTTGCTGGTAAGGACAAACCAGAAACTAAAGAAATCAAAGCTGCAATTCGTCAACTGCGTTCTTCTCTCGCTCGTGCTGATTATGAGTTTTCGCCAGAGAGTGCAACAGAAGAAGAGGTAAAAGTGACTCCTCTTGTTGGCTTGGGTAAGCGACGTAATCAACTCAACATGAAAATCGTTAAGTTACTCGCTGCCGCTCAAAATGAAATCTTCATCTGTACACCTTACTTCAACTTTCCTAAAGCGATTCATCGTGAAGTAAAACGTGCAATGAAACGCGGGGTGAAAGTAACGATTGTTGTTGGAGATAAAACAGCAAATGACTTCTATATTGCTCCGGAAGAAGAATTTAAAACTATTGGTGGTTTGCCATATCTTTACGAATTGAACCTTCGCCGTTTTGCAAAAGCCAACGAAGCGAACATTGCAGCTCGTAAGCTTTCTATCCACTTATGGAAGCACGACAACAATAGCTTCCACCTAAAAGGTATTTGGGTAGATAAACGCTACATGCTCATGACAGGTAATAACCTGAACCCACGCGCATGGTCACTAGACTTAGAAAATGGACTATTGGTGCAAGATAACTACGCTAAGATGACGGATAAGTTTGAGCAAGAAGTAGCAAACATTCTCGAGCATACTCAACTTATCTGTACTTACCGACAGTTAGAAAAGGTAGAAGATTACCCAGAAAGCGTTCAGAAGCTTGTTCGTAAGATCACTCGCATCAAAGCTGACGGCGTACTTAAGCGTATCCTTTAGAAACTAATAAAGAGTCAAAGCCCAGTATGAAAGTACTGGGCTAATTATATGGTCCGC
>NZ_MDAW01000031.1:0-3072 GCF_002875385.1 Vibrio sp. 10N.222.52.B12
CGGAAAGCCGCGATGAACCAAAAAAAAGCCCCCGCGAGCGGAGGCCTTTAAAATCATTTTGTACGGAAGCCTTACTGCTGGTGCGCGTAAGGTGTACCCATTACTGTTGGTTTACCGTTTTCCATGCTCTCATCGAATGTGATGGCATCTTTAGCGAATAGGTTGATAACCGTTGAGCCAAGCTTGAAGCGGCCCATTTCTTCACCTTTTTTCAAGATAACGGCTTTGTTACCTTCTGCAGGGTAATCCCATTTGTAAACAGTATTACCGCGTGGTGGCGTAACAGTGCCAGCCCATACTTGCTCAATGCTGCCTACGATGGTTGCACCAACCAGTACTTGTGCCATTGGACCAAACGCAGTATCGAAGATACACACTACGCGCTCGTTACGTGCGAATAGGTTTGGTACGTTTTCTGCCGTTAGTGGGTTTACCGAGAACAGGTCGCCAGGTACATAAATCATCTGACGCAGCGTGCCGTCACATGGCATGTGTACACGGTGGTAATCACGAGGTGAGAGGTATAGCGTTGCAAAAGTACCATCTTGGAACTCTTCCGCTAGTGTCTCATCACCGCCAAGCAGTTCTTGAGCTGAGAAGTTATGACCTTTTGCTTGAATCAGTTGGCCGTCTTCAATTGGGCCAAACTGGCTAACACAAGCATCCGCTGGGTGAGTGATCACCGCTTCACCTTCTGCGATTGGACGTGCGCCTTCTTTTAGCTCACGTACAAAGAACTCGTTGAACGTTTTGAAGTGTTTTGGATCGGAGTGTTTCGCCTCATCCATGTTCACATTGTATTGTTTGATAAACCAACGAATGATTGCTGTTGTTAGACCGCCAGCTTTAGCTGAAGCTAGTTTACCCACTAGGCGCGTTAGGCCGTGTTGTGGGATCCAGTACTGCAGTCCAACTTTAATCTTGTCCATCTTTAATTCCGATACTTCTGTTAGATTCTCGCTTTAGGGCGCGTGATGTTACTGAAATTTCATCTGCTTGTCAGTATTAGGTGATGTTTTCTTACACAGTTGTAGTCTTAACTCAGTTACAGATCCGCTTTCTTGCTGCGTGAGTACTGACGGTTGGCTTTGTTTTCGCCCATGCTTTCTAGGATGCGATGGTAGTTTTCAAAGCGAACTTTGCTCACATCACCTTTCTCTACAGCTTCACGCAATATGCAGCCTGGATCGTCGTTGTGCTTACAGTCACGGAACTTACAGCCACCAAGATAAGGGCGGAATTCAACAAATGCTTTGGTGACCTCTTCCGCTTCTAAGTGCCAAAGGCCAAATTCACGAACCCCAGGAGAGTCAATGAGTTCACCGCCCGTGGGAATATGGTATAGACGTGCCGCGGTCGTTGTATGTTGACCGAGCCCAGAGTTCTCAGAGACTTCGCCTTCTTCCACTTCTTGCTCAAGCTCTGGCATTAGAGCATTCACAAGGCTGGATTTACCAACACCTGATTGGCCAACGAAGATATTGATTCGGTCGCCTAGCAAGGCTTCAAGTTCATTAATGCCTTCGCCCGATTTCTTGCTCACAAATAGAACTTTGTAACCAATGCGTTGGTATTCTTCCAACCAACTTTCATAAGTTGCACGCTCTTCGTCTGACAACAGATCGATTTTGTTCAGAACCAGCAATGGCGCAATGTTAAGTGTCTCTGAAGCAACCAAGTAGCGGTCAATAATGTTCAATGACAGTTCCGGTAGAACCGAAGACACAATGATCATTTGATCAATATTTGCGGCCACAGGTTTTAAGCCATCGTAGTAATCTGGACGAGTAAGTACCGATGTACGAGGTTCTACTGCTTCTACAACACCTGAGATACCAGCCATGGATTCTAAACCTTCACGCCACAACACGCGGTCACCCGATACTAGGGATTCAATGCCGCGACGAAGGTTGCAACGTTGAACTTCACCCGTCTCAAGATCTTCGATGTCAGCATGTTGGCCGAAGCGAGTAATGACCAAGCCTTGCTTACTTGCGCCAAGCATGTGCTCATCCCATTGGATTGAGTCTTCTTGCTTTTTTAGGCGCTTTTGTTGGTTGCTGCGTACGCGTCGCACCTGACCTTTGGTTAACTTTTTCTTTTTTGCCACAATTCTGTACTTAGTGTGAGTTCGCTCAAGTGATTGAACCAACAAAGGGTTCAAGCGAGTGAGTATCGTGTTTCAAGTATTTTCAGGTATAGTACCTCTTTTATCGATAAACAAATAGGCGGCGTAACCATGTCCTTTAGCGATCAAAACCTAATTTGGGTTGATTTAGAGATGACGGGCCTTGATCCTGAAACGCATAAAATCATTGAAATTGCTTCTATCGTTACCGATAGCGAGCTGAACATTTTGGCTGAAGGGCCGGTACTCGCTGTTCATCAACCAGAAGAAGAGCTGGCTAAGATGGATGACTGGTGTACCAATACGCACACATCAAGCGGCTTGGTTGAGCGCGTCCGTAATAGTGATATTTCAGAGCAAGATGCTGTTGTACAAACCATCGAATTCCTAGAAAAATGGGTTCCAAAGGGTGTCTCACCAATTTGTGGTAACAGTATTGGTCAAGATCGCCGTTTCTTGTACAAACACATGCCAGAGCTCGAAGAATATTTCCATTATCGTTACCTAGACGTGAGTACGCTTAAAGAGTTAACTCGTCGCTGGCAACCTGAAGTGTTAAATGGCTTCTCTAAGCAAGGTACACACTTAGCGTTAGACGACATCCGTGAGTCGATTGCTGAGCTAAAGTACTACCGCGAAACGATCTTTAAGATCTAACTGTTAAGGCTGCGATCCAAATTGTTGTATTTCGTGAACGTTTTGCTTGCTTTTTCGTCGGTCAGTAAAAAAATAAAGTTTTTTTGAACGAAGGACTTGCATCACAAAAAAATGCTCTTATAATTCGCAGCCCTGAACGACGGAAACGTTGTTGATGCGACACTAGCTCAGTTGGTAGAGCGCAACCTTGCCAAGGTTGAGGTCACGAGTTCGAACCTCGTGTGTCGCTCCAGTTTGAAGGTCTTCATCGTACCTAACGATGAAATACGGACGCGGGATGGAGCAGC
>NZ_MDAW01000032.1:0-1564 GCF_002875385.1 Vibrio sp. 10N.222.52.B12
CACTAAAACCAACGCATAGTGAAAATGCCACGCGTTGCGAATCCCTCTTGAACAGTTTGTTAGAATTGCGTTTCAATAAAAGTCTATCTAAGCACCCCATCACCAAACTCACTAAAGTCTTTAATTTCACTTAACCTAAAACGATGATTGAGAGAAAAACTCTCCCACCTTTCTTTGAACACAGGGTCTGCATATTCGTCATCGCTATTAATATTTTCCTTTACTAGCATTTTCTTTGTCAGATAATTAATGCTAGTTACTTCTTCAACTATTGGTCCTCTGTTAGCACTTGAATCATAACCAATCAACTCAAAATCTGAGCCTTGATAACGGAAATTGTAGCGCCAGTGCCCATAGCGACCATGAGCAAAAAGTATATGAAGGTTTCCTTTTTCAATGCTAGTTAAGATATCAGGTTTAAAGTATACACCCCCATATTCGTCCTCCGAATAAAAACAACTTAGGTTCTCAACTATCACCTCGTATTTTTGCTTGTTTTTTAGAGCAATTACGAGACCTCTTTGATTGAGGTCTAATTCACCCCGAATTTCATCAATAATAATTTTTTTGGGATCAGTACCTTTGATGACTAAAACAACGTCCTCTTGGCTATCTTTATTCAAATCACCATAAATCGTTTCAAGTACGATGTATCCATCAGGAGCCAATTGACGTATGGAACCATCCAACACATGGCTATCTTGAGCAAAAGCACCTGTAGTCAAGGTGAGAGCAAGAGCTAAAAATACATTTTTCACTTTCCACTCCAATACTATTTCAGTAGTAATTCTAACGCCCAATTAAGGTGTGAGGCACGCAATACGATGCTCCCGCATACCACCTTAATCACTAAAACCAACGCATAGTAAAAATGCCACGCGTGCCGAATCACTCTTAAATTGTTTGTTAGTTGCCCATCTCAAAGCCTAGTGCTAACATTTGTGCACACACCAACAAAGGAATATATCATGGACACTAGAATTCAATTTCGTGTTGATGAAGAAACAAAACGCCTAGCTCAACAAATGGCTGAGAGCCAAGGTCGAACTCTAAGTGATGCTTGCCGTGAACTTACTGAGCAACTCGCTGAACAACAAAGAAAAACATTATCTCACGATGCATGGCTAACTGAACAAGTAAACCTAGCATTTGAGAAGTTTGACTCAGGAAAATCTGTTTTCGTTGAGCACCAAACTGCTAAGTCTCGAATGGAAGAGCGCAAAGCCAGAATCCGTAATCGAGGTAAGCAATGATTTTATGGGAAGAAGAGTCACTTAATGATCGTGAAAAGATCTTCGAGTTTCTCTATGACTTCAACCCTGATGCGGCAGAAAAAACTGACAACCTCATTGAAGCAAAAGTAGAAAACTTGCTTGAACAACCTTTAATGGGTGTACAACGAGATGGCATCCGCGGACGATTGCTCATTATTCCTGAGATTTCGATGATTGTATCTTACTGGGTTGAGGGCGATATCATCCGAGTTATGCGTGTACTCCACCAGAAACAAAAATTCCCTACGGATTGATTGCTTCCTCTGGGGAACTAACGCCCTGTTAAGGGG
>NZ_MDAW01000033.1:0-1280 GCF_002875385.1 Vibrio sp. 10N.222.52.B12
TAAATAAGGTTGACACATTTCCAACATGAAATTGGAGAATGTCATGAAATCAACGAGTAAACGAACCCAACGAGATTACTCTCTTGCCTTTAAATTGACGGTTGTTGACCAAGTAGAAAAAGGTGAGATGACCTATAAACAAGCTCAAGAGCGATACGGGATACAAGGCCGGTCTACTGTCTTAGTTTGGCTTCGTAAGCACGGTCAGCTAAATTGGTCTAAAGGAATAGAGAAACCAAACACAGTAGGTAATGGCATGCCTGATTCTCCTTCTACTCAAACTCCAGAACAACGGATAAAAGAACTCGAGCAACAACTTGAAGAAACTCAACTGAAAGCGGACTTCTTTGAGGCTGTCGTAAAAGTAATGGATAGGGATTTCGGTGTCCGAATCTCAAAGAAGCGCAAAGCCGAGTTATTAAGGAAAAAACGGTCAAAAGGCTCACAGTAACTAAAGCTTGCCACTTCATCGGGATTACTCGGCAGGCGTTTTACAAACGCTACGCGCTCGAGCTTCAGCGAACTCAGAAAGAGCAATCTGTCATTGGGTTCGTCAAAGAGCAAAGGATTCGACATCCTCGATTAGGAACTCGAAAGCTCAAGTACTTACTCAGTCAGAATAACATTGATATAGGGCGAGACTGTCTGTTTTCGTTGCTAAAACAGCATCGACTGTTGGTCTTAAATCGTAGGGCTTATCATCGAACAACAAACAGCCATCACCGGTTCCACTGCCATCCAAACCGAATCAAAGAGGGCATGGTTCCAAATAAACCGGAGCAGTTGTGGGTCGCTGATATCACTTACTTGGCAACACGAGCGGGAAATACTTATCTCAGCTTAATCACTGACGCCTACTCGAGGAAGATAGTTGGGTATCATCTAGATGATAATATGAAGACGCCAGCCGTTAAAAGTGCATTCCTGAAGGCTTTGAAAGAGCGGCTATATGAGGGCGAGCTTATTCATCACTCTGACCGAGGTATTCAATACTGTTCTGAGGAATATCAGTCACTACACAGAAAATATCACGTGACATGCTCTATGACTGATGGATACGACTGCTATCAAAATGCTCTAGCTGAAAGAGTAAATGGTATTTTAAAGATGGAGTACTTGCTGACTAAGCCGAACGACTTGAATGAAGCTAAGAAAATGGTTGCTGAGTCGGTGAAACTCTATAATGAACAGAGGCCACATACAGCTCTAAAATACAAAACGCCCGATGAAGTTCATCGAGCGTTTTAACTAAAAGTGTCAACCCATATCAGGACGGGTCA
>NZ_MDAW01000034.1:0-1220 GCF_002875385.1 Vibrio sp. 10N.222.52.B12
GCTCCACGATGATATCCGCGCCAGATTATCCTTAAAAGCCCCAAAGCAACTAGGTGCTATTTTTTGTATCAGGTTACTAATCTGGCCGTTCGACCGTTTTTGTCATCACATTCATTGGCGTTGCAAACTTGGTTATGGCTATACAGCCTTAAAAGCTTGGCGGTGGTACAACACCGCCCAAGCTATTCTTGCTAGCTTATTGGCAAGTGCGACTACCACTACATTAAACGGCTTTGTTGCTCGTAAATTGACTAACCAATCTCCAAACACTTTTCCTGTTGTTTCTATCCTAGATAGCACGGACCTCGCTCCATGTATAAATAGAGCGCGAAGGTGTTTGTTCCCTCGTTTACTCATGCCTAATAGCTTTGATTTGCCACCCGTTGAATACTGCCTTGGAACGAGTCCTAGCCATGCAGCCATCTCGCGACCTCCACCAAAGTTTGAAGGAGAACTGATATTGGCCACACACAACGTTGCTGTTAAATCACCAATACCAGGAATACTCTTCAAAAGTTCGGCATTTTCATTATTTTCGGTGATAACTTTCAGTTTCTTATCTTGAGTAGAGACTTGCTCATTTAGGTATTTATAGTGCTCATGAATCGAGAGCAACTCAGCGACCAGACTCGGTGGTAGCTTTATATCTTGCTCGGCTAACCACTGAAATAGCGCTTTCATCTTGGCATGGCCTTTAGGAAAACTCAGCCCAAACTCAAGTAGTATTGCTCCAATTCGGCTCATACAAGCCGTTCGTTCTTTGATATAACCATCCCTCACTCGATGGATAGCTGCGATTACCTGAGCTTCCTCTGACTTGGCAGAGACAAATCTCATGCTTGGTCGACTCGCTGCTTCTGCTATCGCAGCAGCATCAATAAAGTCGTTCTTATTACCTTTGACGTAAGGTTTTACATATTGAGGCGGGATAAGTCGAACTCGATGCCCATAGGCTTCACACTTTCTCGCAAGCCAGTGAGCACCACCACAGGCTTCAAAAGCGATGATGGTAGGTTCAAGTACAGATAAGAAACGGAGTAGTTGGCTTCGACTAAACTTACGGCGAATAACGTCTTTGCCAGTGTGATTGTTGCCAACCGCATGAAAGCAGTGCTTGCCTAAATCGATACCTAAGATGTGAATGGTAGACATATGGTTCACCTCGTTCTGAGAGCCTACTCTAAGCGTAGGGCTTGAGAGTGAGGCGGACCATATAATTA
>NZ_MDAW01000035.1:0-642 GCF_002875385.1 Vibrio sp. 10N.222.52.B12
TATTTAAGTATTTAAAAAGCGAGAATATGTTAGTCAAACCAAGGAAGAACTACACCAAGACAACGAACAGCAGACATTGGTTAAGAAAACACCCTAACTTGTTAAAAGGAAAAGCGGTTAATCATGTAGAAGAAGTTGTTGTCAGCGACATTACCTATGTAAAAACAGATGAGGGCACGCATTATCTCTCATTAGTTACGGACGCTTACTCTCGAAAAATACTGGGCTATGAACTGAGTAATGAAATGAAAGCGAGTGATGTTGTAAAGGCGTTAGACATGACAATCATGAATCGACAAACAAATGCTGCCACTATCCATCACTCAGACAGAGGTCTACAGTACTGTTCGTCAGAGTATCAAGAAAAGTTAAATGCTAACGGCATGGTTCCATCAATGACAGACGGTTATGACTGCTATCAAAACGCGCTTGCAGAGCGAGTTAACGGGATATTAAAGAGTGAGTTCCTACTCTATCAATGCAATACGATGAAGGAGCTCACAGTGTTAGTAAAAGAGTCGATATCGATATATAACGACTTGAGGCCGCACATGAGCTTGGGGATGAAAACCCCGAGTGAAGTGCATGAAAAAGCCAGCAAGGATTACCTACTGGCTTCATAAAAAAGCGTCAACCTATTTT